>JASJHH010000095.1:0-23393 GCA_033791145.1 Legionella sp. | reverse complement strand
AAATAAACCCCAGTTCGAAGTTTTTCAACATAAAAATTTGATAAAAACGCCTACTTTAGATTCTTTACAAGCAGAACGTAGAATTACCGGTCACTTCAACGCCTCAGATATACCTTTAAGGTCACTAGATTGCCGCGTCGGGCTGACGCCCTCCTCGCAACGACGGAGATTGGTTTAAATTCACACAAAGATGTGTCCACATAGCAGAAGGACACTCTAATCAACTTTCCGTCTAAAGACGTGACTAAACTTCAAGCTATTTATAAGAACGAATTTTTAATGAATTTGAGATGTGAATCAAGTGTCAGTGCGTAAGGTGAGATAAAAATATAAAATCTAAAAATTTAGAGTGTCACTCTACTTCAGCTTAAAACGCCGGTGCATCCACCACCACTGCTCTGGATGCGCCAAAATTAGCTTTTCTAGTGCGCGATTATAAGTACATGTATTTTCATAAATCGCTTCGTGATTGCCTTTGTAATGTTGCCATTCAATCGGGTCGTGAAATTCAAGCACATGTTTGCCATTCGGTAAGCGATAATTTGAAGCAGGCACAACTGGGATGTTCGTATGACGCGCAAACGTAGCAAGGCTTCGATAAGTTCCTGCTTTTTGCCCAAAAAATTCAGCGGCAATGCCATCACGATTCACCACTGATGCATGTTGATCGAGTACAAATACCACCGCATGATTTTTATCTAAAGCTTCCGTCACATGCTGCAAAGCATTTGCCTTGGTTATTACATGAAGCCCTGCTTTGTAATACCGACGAAATAAAATACGTTCAAGAAATTGATTGCCTAGCTTACGACGAATAAAATGAAACCGCCCGCTAAATTGCTTAAACTTTAGCATGCCTGCAATCGGTGCAAATTCAAAGCTACCAAAGTGGCCGGTTAAAATTAAAACGCCTTTGCCAGCCGCTGCAACATCTAATAGTTTTTCATGGCCTTTGACTTCAATGCGTGAAAGCAAACGCGCTTCAGACATGAATCGCAACTGAATGGTTTCTTTGATAGAGCGCAGCAAGTGCGAATAAAAGGCTGTGGCTAAATATTTTTTTTGCGATAGCGAGAGCTTGTCTCCGAATACGTGCTGCATGTTGTCCGAAATCACGCGCTTTCGATAAGGCAAACAAGCCGCCACAAAGCGACCTGCAATGGATACAGGCAAAGCCTCTATTTGCTTTGATAACGTATCAGATAACTCAGTCACAGGCTTTCATCACCAAGCTGGTATTCATGCTGCCAAACCCGCGATTTAAGAGTAACGCATGCTTTTTCGAAGCATTATCTATCGGACGTGTTTTTTGTGAAATATTTAACGCATCACAGTCGCTTGCGGCTTGATTAAAACCTGGCAAACCTGGGATTTTTTTGGTACGCAATGCATAAGTTGCGAGTACTGCGTCCATCACGCCTGAGGCACACAGCGTATGACCCATTGCCCATTTAAAACCGGTTACCGGTATATTCGCTGCAGCTTGCATGCCTAAGATTGCGCGTGCTTCACTGATATCTGATTTAGGGTTTCCGTTTCCGTGTGCAATCACACAGGCTAAATCGCTGGGTGTCAGTGCTTGTGCATCCAGTGTATCTGTAATGAGTTGTTGAAGCATTTCTCCATTGTTTTGAATGGAAAATAAACCAGCGGATTCTGTGCGTGCAAGACCCCCTGTTAGTTCAACATAGGGTGTGGCATTGCGTGCTGCAACACTTTTTTCAGATTCAAGCACTAATGCAGCAGCACCTTCTGCAAGGACTGTGCCATTATGAGCTGCATCAAACGGATTTAAATGCTCTGGACTCAAAAGCCCTAAGCGCTCGTAATAAAATAAGGCTTGTTCATCAGTACCTACATCATACGCCACCACAACAATGCGTTCCGCGTCTCCTGATTGAATCGCATGATAGGCCTCAATCAGCGCTTGCATGCCCCCTGTCGCATGATTCACAACGTTATGATTAACACCTTTAAAATCATAATTAATACCGACGTATGCCAGAACATTATTGGGCAAAATACGCAAAAGCCACATGGGGTGGACTTCATCCATAAACTGCTCGCCAAACGCCTGCATATTGCCTTTTGTTTTGGCCATCAAAGGTAAAAAATCATATTGCTGATAATATTTATTACCCGGTGACCCAACATAAACACCGGTTTGATGATTAAATGCATCTATTTCTGCTGCAGCTAAGCTATTTCTATAGGTTATTAAATCACTGTCTTCGATGGCTTGAAGCGCTGCATTAATGCCCAACACATCTTGTCTTGATATCGCCTTTAAGAGCTTTCTATCCGGCAGCATTTTGCGAGGCTCATAGGTTTTGAGCTCACCGCCTAACTGATGCGACCAAGAAGAAAGATTGGCATTTTGAATCGGTGCTATGCCTGTTTCACCAGCTAACACGGCGTCCCATAATGCATCGGATGTATTGCCACACGCACTGAGCGCGCCAACGCCCGTTACAAAAACACGGTTTAAATCACTCATGAGCCTTGTGCCTCAAATTCTGGGTGCTTGAATAACAAGCAGCTGTTCGAGCCGCCAAATCCAAATGAATTAGATAATACCGCGCCTAGCGCTTTATCCCGTGGTCCGTCAGCAACATAGTCTAAGTCGCACTCAGCGTCTGGTGTGGTTTGATTTTGTGTCATTGGGATTTTTGAATGCTGAATCGCGAGCGTTGAAAGTACGGCTTCCAAAGCACCTGCTGCTGCAATCAAATGTCCGGTTTGGCTTTTGGTTGAACTCACAGGAATATGTTTCGCATGCTCACCAAAAACCGCTTTAATTGCATTGGTTTCACTTAAATCATTCATTTTGGTCGAGGTGCCATGTGCATTGATATAATCAACCTCTGATACACCAACGCCGCCACTTTTTAATGCGCCTTCAATGGCTTGAATAGCACCATCGCCGTTCGGATGTGAGTCAGTAATACGATAAGAACTTAAGCTGTTTCCAACGCCTGCAAGTTCAGCATAAATATGTGCGCCTCGCGCTTTGGCTTTTTCAAACGATTCAAGCACCAGAAAAGCAGCGCCTTCACCTAAAACAAAACCATTTCGTGTGCCATCAAACGGTCTGCTTGCCGTTGTAGGAGACGCATTATCTGATGATAAAGCGCCAAGCAAACAAAAACTTGAAACGCCGAGTGGATTAATCATCGAATCAAACCCACCTGCCAGCATATAATCGGCTTCACCGCGCTGAATCACTTGCATTGCAAGACCGAGTGCTTGCCCACCTGACGCACACGCCGTATGCACGGAATTTGCATAACCTGTGATGCCAAATTCTTGAACCAACAAAGACAAACCACTATTTGATGCGGTACGACCAAAATCATCCAGCCTATAAAACGCATCACCTTCTGCGGCTAAAGCGGTCCAGTCCGCGTTACCTATTGGCGCGGCTGCTTTTTGAAATCGTTCGAGGTGATTAAAGTCACCGGTCATCATCCCGCTGCCTGTGACCACACCAAAACGTGCTGGATTAGGTGATTTTTTAGGATGAATCCCTGCATCTTGCAATGCTTCACTCGCAGCATCTAATGAAAACTGTGTGAAAGGCATCGTAAAGCGATGATGTTTTCCTGTACGGTAACAACCTGGCTGATAATTTTTAACTTCCGCTGCAAAGCGAACAGGGAAACCTGAGGCATCAAATTGCTGAATAGTCGCCATGCCTGATTTCTTGGCCATTAAGGCCTGCCACGTGCTTTTAACATCAGGCCCTAAAGGTGAAACCGCACCAAGGCCTGTAATGGCAACCCGTTTTAATTGCATGACATCACCAACTCCAATAAACACACTCGTTTTTCAAAACGGCTTACTTTGCATTTTAAAACCAATACGTCTTCTTTATGCGATTTAATGCTAAGCTCCGTGGTTAAAATATCCCCTGGAAGAACAAAGTCATTCATTTTGATACGCCGCATTTGTTGTACGATATAATGTTTTTCAAACCCTGCTGCTTCTGAAAAAACACGCCCCAAGTTCATAATGCACTCAAGCAAAATTGTCATGGGTAAAACGGGCTTTTTAGGAAAATGATCTTGAAAATAAGGGGCCGCTCGTGTGATATGCTTTTCAGCTCGAATCAAAACACCTGGCTCATGTGCGGTAATTTGATCGAAGCAAACCAGTGACGCAACACGTGGGTTAATTGATATATCTGTCTCAGGCACAGGCGCTGATAAAAACAAAGCTTCCGGTTGCTCTCCTGGCTGATACAGCGCATCAAATTGCGCACGTACGACGTCTTGCTCAATGAAATCATCCATCGGTAATAATGGGCCTAGTGCTGAGAGCTCGAACACCACTTCATCACCAACACGTGCCTCAGCAACATATTGCACTACCGCGTCATCCAGTTTTTTTAACTCACTCGAAAGCAGTAATGTTTCACCAACGTAGACAGGCCGGTGTAAGCGCGCAAATTCTGCAATACCTGCCACAGGACGCTTGGTAAAATCACAGCTCACCATGACATTCCATGCCGCAAGTTGTCCTACTGTTTCACCCACAAGGGCAGGCACAAAACAGCGGCGCTTTGTTTCATCTGAAACAAGATAATAATCATCAGCGGTCACATGCTTGATGCCCAGGGTTTTAGCCCCAGGTTCAAGCAAAGTAATACGGTCAACAAATAAAAAACTCATGTAACTACGCCGTTGTGGCTTCTACAGGATTTGCTGTTTTTGCAAGGACAATTAACTTACAAAAAGTCTCAACCGTAAAAAGCATTGGAATTTCATTGACTTTCATGTTGGGTGTAAAGTGTGCATCCGGGACTTCAGTTAAATACGCTTTTAAAGCCTTTAGACCTTGGTCTGTTAATGCACCACCTTGCTCAAACTCAGCCTCACTTAACTCACCGCGTGCATTTTTCTCAAGTTGTCCACGTGTAATTTTTACAGCAAATTCTTTTTCTAGTTGAAAAACCAAATCTAAAAAATCAATCGACTCAGCGCCTAAATCTGTAATTAAACGTGCATTTAAGCTTATTTCTTCTTCTTCGATAACCAACACATCCGCAATAATTTCACGAACTTTAGGGTAAACAGTTTCTAGATTCATCGTCACAACCCTCAGCGTATCCAGTTAGATAATAATTAGATAATTTATAAAGTCCTGAATTGTAGCACAAGTTTTTCTGACATGGGTAAGATTATCCTGTGATGGCATACCCTGCATCAAGAAAAATCGTCTGCCCCATAATTAATGCCGCCTCAGGCAAACACAATAAATAGACCCCATTCGCAACATCATCAGGAGTCATCGCGCGACCAGCAAGTGATCGCGATTGGTATTCATCCAATAGCGATTCACGATTTGGAAAATGCTTTAATGCATCAGTATCGACAACGCCTGCTGAAATAGTGTTAATTCGAATGCCATCTACAGCTAATTCCAAACTTAAAGAACGCACCAATGCTTCAAGTGCTGCTTTAGATGCCCCAATAAATGCATAATTAGGAATAGCGCGATGCGCACCAAGGCTTGATAGAGCAATCACACTTGAGCCTTTACGCATTAAACTACGGCCTTCGGTCACTAAGTGATTAAGCGCTAAGGCATTGGTTTCCATGCACCAGCGCCAATGCTTAGTCGACATTTTAAGGGCTGGTTTTAAAACACCACTCGCAGCATTGCTAACCAAAATATCTAATCTTGAGAAATGCTGCTTAAATATTTTAAACATGTCTTTAATAGAGGCATGATCTGCAACGTTTGCCTGAATGGCAATCGCACGACGGCCTAATGCTTCTATTTCAGCGACTACAATTTCAGCTTCATCTGAACTATTAAAATAAATAATGGCAACATCAGCCCCTGCACGTGCTAACTTCATGGCCGTTGCACGTCCAATACCACGCGCACCACCCGTAATTAATGCGACTTGGTTTTCTAATATGTCCGACATGTTTTACTTCCTTCTTAATAAAATCTATAAAAATTGCCTCAAAATACCGTAATTTAAATAATGCTGTCAATCCAACTTAATCATCTCTGCTTTACATTTGCGCATGTATTTTGTACCATCTGCACATCGATTTACGAACCCCTTGTGATACTTAATGAAATCAATCTGGATTAAAATAGTTTTACCTATTTCAGCACTCTATGCTTGTCGAATGCTTGGCTTGTTTTTATTAATTCCTGTTTTTACGCTTTACGCCCCCCATCTAAAAGGCGCAACACCTGCTTTAATTGGTCTTGCACTGGGTGCGTATGGATTAAGCCAGGGCTTGCTACAAATACCTTTTGGTATGCTCTCCGACCGCTACGGCCGAAAGCCGATTATTATACTCGGGCTTGTTTTATTTGCGCTGGGTAGTGCACTGGGCGCTGTGAGTGATTCAATGCTTGGCATGATTATCGCACGTACGTTACAGGGCATGGGCGCTATAGGCAGTGTGCTCATGGCGCTTTTGTCTGATTTAACACCTGAGTCTAAACGCACGGCGGCCATGGCGATGATTGGTGGCAGTATTGGGCTTTCGTTTAATTTAGCATTAGTGCTTAGCCCGCCACTCGCACAACATCATGGCCTTTCAGGTATTTTTATCATGACCTTTGGTCTTGTTTGTGTTTGTTTACTGCTCTTAAAAACAGTGATTCCAACACCTAAAAACATCACACCACCCCATCCCATCACCTATAAAAAACGCTTAAGCTATGTCCTAAAAGATAATGCGCTGCAACGCCTTAATTTAGGGATTTTTTTTCAACATGCCATACTGACGGCCATGTTTTTTATTCTGCCGCTTAAACTACAAGCAGCAGTGACAGCACATACACTGAATACACCTTGGCATTTTTATTTAATTACGCTTGTGATTGCGTTTATCGCAGCAATTCCACTGATTTTGTTTGCCGAAAAGCGCGGTAAAACCAAGCTTGTTTTTGCAAGCGCTATAGTACTCACAGTATTGAGCCAAGTGACGCTCATGCAAACGAACCTATCTTGGAATTTGTTTTGCGTGGTTATATTTATTTATTTTCTGGGATTTAATGCGCTCGAGGCCATGCTGCCTTCTATGGTTTCTAAACAAGCAACTGCAGACTATAAAGGCACTGCGATGGGGCTTTATTCGAGCTTTCAATTCTTAGGTATTTTTGCAGGTGGAAGCCTTGCCGGCTTATGCTACTCGCATTATGGTGAAATCGGTATATTTATGATGAATGCGTGCTTTGCTGGCTTATGGCTTGCAAGTACAAGAAAAAACACTGAAGTTCCTTCTCCCGCGAGCGGGAGAAGCTGCCCAGAGGGCGGATGAGGGGTGATAAAATTAAAACGGAATATCATCATCCAATGATGCATCAGCAGGTGCTTTAGCGGCTGCTTGAGGCTTTGCTGCAGCGCGTTGAGGTGCTGCTTGTGATTGGTCCATATCAGAAAAGTCGCCACCCGAAGTGGTGCCTTTTGCATCTAGCATTTGTAACTCTGCAGCGACGATTTCTGTTGTATATTTGTCATTGCCTTGTTGATCTTGCCATTTACGCGTACGTAAACTGCCTTCGATATAAACTTTCGAGCCTTTTTTGAGGTATTCGCCTGCAATTTCACCGAGGCGATTAAAACACACCACACGATGCCACTCTGTACGTTCTTGACGCTCACCTGTTTGTTTATCTTTCCACGATTCACTGGTCGCAACAGACAAAGTTGTTGCTGCATTGCCATTTGGCATATATCTTAAATCAGGATTAGCGCCAATGTTTCCAATTAAAATTACTTTATTAACACCACGTGCCATAGGATTCTCCATTATGTATGCGATTGATTGGAAACTGAGTATAACGGAAAAAGGTTTTGCAACAAAGTAAACTTATCTTTATGCTAAAGTAAATTTTTATCATCCAATAACTAAGTGATTAAATATGACTGTATCGGGGAATAGAAATATATCTGAATCAAGCTTTGATCATAGAAGACAGAGGATTAATCAAGGTGCAATGGTTGGCGGAATATTAGCGCCTACTGCTTTTCTTTTTTATGAATTCATAACGCACCCTGGCGCTCTAAATGATACTGAGTTCGAAGTTGGCGCTTGGGTTTCTGCCGTCTTTATCGCCGCCTTTGGCGCTTTTATTGGTGCCGGTGCTGCCTATCAAATAACGCCTCCTGACAGACCACAAGAATCGACAAGCACAAGACCAAATCCAGCTAAAAATACAGGTGCAAAACTCGTTACTATCCTCGAAAATTCTGAAGAAAATTCATCAGAGGAAAGCTCTAAACAAAACATGACTTTACCTGCTAACAGCAGACAAGCCTTTCAGGATAAGAATCTTTTCAAAATCACATCAGAACGCCCATGCACTTTCAACAATCAGTATATTAGACTCGAGGAAGGGATAAAGCCCAGAGACAGGTTCGGCAGTAAGGAAAGCGTTGAAAGCGCAGAGAGTGATGACAGTGAAAATCTTGAAAAACATCTTCTTGGAAGTTGAGAGATGATCTTAAACTTATAACTAAGTGACGTAATATGACAACAAGAGAAAAATGGATTCTAGGCAGCACCGCTATCATTAGCGGCGGTTTAGGCATATTTGCTTGCGTAGAAAGCAAACTGCCGCATAGTAATGCGACGAAAGACTTTGACTCTACCGTGGTGACTCTGTTTGTTGGGGGCATAACTGCAGTTTCAGGTGCTGCCATTGCTTATCTTTGCTTGTTTATGATGTCTGCTTGCGCATCCAACAAACAAACCCAACAGAATTTTACGCCCGATCTTAAAGAGCAGTTCATAGCGAAAGAAGAGAATAATGATGATGGGTTTATCACTGTAACGCTATAAAATCACATAAATCCCGCACTGGGCAATCAGCACAGTGCGGTTTTCTTGCTGTACATATATAGCGTCCATGTAAAATTAGCCAATGATGTGCGTCTTTTAAATAAGTTTTAGGAATGTTTTTAAGTAAGCCTTGCTCAACGGCTAAAGGCGTTTTGCCTTTGGCAAGGCCAGTGCGATTAGCCACTCGGAAAATATGGGTATCTACTGCCATGGTCGGCTCACCAAAAGCTGTGTTTAAGACAACGTTTGCGGTTTTACGCCCTACGCCTGGTAAAGCTTCTAGGGCTTCACGTGTTTTTGGTACTTGGCTTTGATGTAAATTAACTAATAAATTGCAGGTTTTGATAATATTTGCAGCTTTGGTATTAAATAAACCAATGCGTTTAATATAATTTTTAAGCTTTGTTTCGCCTAAGGCAAACATAGCAGCGGGGGTATTTGCAGCTTTAAATAAGGCTGGCGTCTCAAGGTTGACACGAATGTCTGTGGTTTGTGCGGATAAAATCACTGATATTAATAATTCAAAATCAGAGTGATAATTTAATTCGGTGGTTGGATGAGGGTTTTTAGCTGACAGGCGCTCAAAAAAAATACGGCGCGTTTCGCGATTCATACGCAAAACACGCCGTTTATGCTAGAGCACATCAAAAAAATCTTATTCAGCAGGTTTTTCTGCTTTTTTAGAAGCTTTCGGTGCTTCAGCTTTGTCTTCAGCTTTTTTAGCGGCTGGTTTTTTCTCAGCTGGCTTTTTTTCGGCTTTAGTTTCTTTGGTTTCTTTAGATGCTTTAGCTGGCTCAGCTTTTTTCTCTGATTTTTTAGAAGCTGCTTTTTTAGGTGCTGCTTTTTTATCAACAGCTTTTTCTTCAGCTTCATCTGAAACTTCAGGTCTATCGACTAATTCAACAATAGCCATAGGCGCTGCGTCCCCTGGACGAAATCCACATTTTAAAACGCGCACATAACCACCTGGGCGTTCTTGATAACGTGGTCCTAAATCAGTAAATAATTTACCAACTGAGCTTTTTGAACGAAGCCTATCAAACACATAACGGCGTGAAGCCACTGAATCTGATTTGCTCGCTGTAATCAACGGTTCGATATAACGACGTAATTCTTTTGCTTTAGCCAAGGTTGTTCTAATCATTTCATGTTCAACTAAAGAGTTGCACATGTTTGAGAACATCGCTTTGCGATGACTACTTGTTCGACCAAAACCACGTCCGGCATGACGATGACGCATAATAAAAACTCCTACTAATTACTCTCGCCAAGATTTTCAGGCGGCCAATTCTCTAAATCCATACCCAACGACAAGGTTCTTGAAGCCAACACGTCTTTTATTTCCGTGAGGGATTTTCTACCTAAGTTCGGGGTTTTTAATAATTCATTTTCACTTTTTTGAACCAAGTCACCAATGAAATAAATATTTTCTGCTTTCAAGCAATTTGCTGAACGAACGGTTAACTCTAAATCATCTACCGGACGTAACAGTAACGGATCAAATCCATGCTGTTCATTCGTATCAGAAGCTGTTTCTTCAAGGCTAATATCAACAAATGCTTTTAACTGACGTTGCAAAATACTTGCAGACAACCGAATAGCTTCTTCAGGATCGATCGTACCATTGGTTTGTAGTTCAATAGTTAATCTATCTAGGTCCGTTCGATTCTCAACTCGGGCATTATCAACGGTATAAGCCACTTTTTTAACCGGCGAGTAAGTATTATCCAACCTCAAACCACCAACCGATTTCTTTGGCATATCATCATCAAGACAACGAACAAATGTATCTGTAATATGAAAACCAATGCCTTTTTCGACCGTCAACGTCATATTAAGTGAACCATGCTCATTGACATTCGCAAT
This sequence comes from Legionella sp., assembly GCA_033791145.1. Lineage (GTDB taxonomy): Bacteria > Pseudomonadota > Gammaproteobacteria > Legionellales > Legionellaceae > JAALKW01. The sequence continues at coordinate 12,711 of JASJHH010000095.1, read as the reverse complement.
CACTAACTCAGGATTAACCACTTCAAGATCGTTAGCGACTTGAATATCACCTGCTGTCACTTGACAAGGACCTTGCTTACTCAATGTCAGTGTCGCTGTTTGCCCCACAGGCATTTTAAGCGCCACATCTTTCAAGTTCAGCAAAATATTGACTACATCTTCTTGAACACCTTCAAGGGTGCTGTATTCATGCAGAACGCCTTCAATCGTGACTTCTGTAATTGCAGCCCCAGGCATTGAGGAAATTAAAATCCGTCTCAGTGCATTTCCAAGTGTATGTCCAAATCCACGCTCCAGTGGTTCAAGCACAATCCGGCTATGATTTGGCGCATCAAACTGCACTTTAAGCGCTTTTGGCGTCAACATGTCGTTAATGTCTATATACATTGGGCTCTTGGCCTCCACGTTTACTTGTTTACTTATTTACTTAGAGTAAAGTTCTACGACTAAGCTAATATTAAAATCAGCCGGCAAGTCATCCAACGTTGGTAACGCAATAAAGGTTCCTTTGAAGGTCGCTGACTCAGTTGTAATCCAGGTACATGGTGCTCGCTGCTCGGATAAGCCGATAGCTGCCTGAATTCGCCCCTGCGCACGTGCTTTTTGTCGCACAGAAACAACATCGCCTGGCTTCACTAAAAAAGAAGCAATATTAACCACTTGGTCATTGACCAAAATAGCTTTATGAGAAACCAACTGACGCGCTTCCGCACGTGTGGTCGCAAAACCAATGCGATACACGACATTATCTAAGCGAGCCTCTAAAAGAGCCATCAAGTTTTCACCTGTTGAACCTTTTTTACTGGCTGCTTTTTTATAAGAATTTCGGAATTGCTTTTCTAAGACGCCATAATAACGTTTTATTTTTTGCTTTTCCCGTAACTGCAAACCATAGTTAGCCATACGCGGACGCTTGTCACCATGCTGTCCGGGAAGCTTTTCTGAGTTGCACTTCGATTTATGATCTCTAACGCCACTCTTAAGCAGCAAATCAACGCCTTCTCTACGAGAAAGCCTACACTTTGGACCAAGATACCTTGCCATCAATCACTCCTGAAACTTAAACGCGACGTTTTTTAGGTGGCTTACAGCCGTTATGAGGAATACCCGTCACATCTGTAATCTCTACAATTTTAAATTCCTGGGAAATCAGTTCTCGAATCGTAGACTCACGACCGGGCCCTGGCCCATGAACAAATACAGCAACCGACTTCATACCATATTCTTTTGCTGTTGCTGACGCTCGTTCGGTTGCAATTTGCGCTGCATACGGTGTGCTTTTTCGTGAACCACGAAAGCCTGAACCACCGGATGTTGCCCAACATAAAGCATTGCCTTGACGATCTGTAAAGGTCACGATCGTATTGTTGAACGAGGCATGTACATGAACAATCCCGTCTGATACAACGCGTTTAATTTTTTTCCGCGTTTTCTTTTGTTTTGCCTTACTAGTAGCCATCAGTCTTTCCTACATGAAAAATCAAATATTTACGTGCTATTTACGACGACCCTTCCGCGTACGCGCATTCGTTTTTGTTCGCTGCCCACGCAAAGGTAAACCACGCCGATGCCTAAGACCACGATAACAACCGAGATCCATCAATCGTTTGATGTTCATCGTTACCGTACGACGTAAATCACCTTCGACGGTCATTATTCCAATTGCTTTACGCAAAGTTTCAAGCTCTGCATCTGTTAATTGAGAAACCTTTGTTGAGGGTTCTATTTTATTTTGCTGACAAAGTTTTAATGCGCTAGATCTTCCAACGCCATAAACTGAAGTCAGTGCAATCACCACATGTTTGTGATCTGCAATGTTTACACCTGCTATACGTGCCATTCATTTCTCCGAACACTATGTCGCTTCTGTCAGAAGGGAACAGAAGATACTTGTTTCACATCTTAAAATCAAGTAATACTTGCTTTTGTTACTCTTATTACCCTTGTCGCTGCTTATGTCGTGGTTCTTTACAAATCACACGAACCGCACCATGTCTTTTGATTACTTTACAATGGCGGCACATAGGCTTCACCGATGCTCTTACTTTCATTGAACTACTCCACTTCTACTGTTAATCAGATAATCACATATCAATCACAAAAGACCAGGTAAGCCTGTTCCTTTGACGTTACCTTTCTTCATCAAAGAATCGTACTGTCCCGCCATTAAATGCGCTTGAACCTGTGCTACAAAATCCATGATGACCACTACAATAATCAACAACGAGGTGCCACCAAAATAAAACGGTACATGCCAGGTATACATTAAAATTTGGGGTAGCAAACACACTAACACCAAATATAAAGCCCCAACCAAAGTCAAGCGCGTCATGATAGCATCAATATAACGCGTTGTCTGCTCACCAGGACGAATTCCTGGAATATATGCGCCTGATTTCTTTAAATTATCAGCTGTATCTTTAGGGTTAAACACTAAAGCCGTATAGAAAAAAGCAAAAAACATAATCGCTGCAGCATAAATAATTAGATATAACGGCTGGCCTGGAGATATAGCCATGCCAATGTCAGCAAGCCAATCCATGCCTTTTCCGCGCCCAAAAAACTGTGCTACGGTACCAGGAATTAAAATAATACTTGAAGCAAAAATAGGTGGAATCACGCTGGCCATATTTATTTTCAAGGGTAAATGGCTGGTTTGTGCCGCATAAACGCGTTTACCTTGAGTTCTCTGCGCGTAATTCACACGTATTCGACGCTGTCCTCGCTCAACAAAAACAACAAAGCCTGTAACTACAGCAACGATTACGGCGATTATAATCAAACTTAAAGCTTGCATTTGCCCTTCACGCACTTGTTGAAACACCGATGCAATCGCATGCGGCAAATTAGACACAATCCCTGAGAAAATAATTAAAGATATTCCATTCCCAACGCCTTTCTCAGTGATTTGCTCACCTAACCACATTAAAAACATTGTTCCTGTAACCAAAGTCATTACCGCTGTAATATAAAAAGAAGCATCCGTTGTTAGCGCAATATGTTGCCCGGCTAACCAACGCGCCATACCAAATGACTGAAACAATGCCAACACCAACGTAAAATAACGGGTATATTGATTGATTTTTCGTCGCCCTGATTCACCCTCTTTTTTAAGCTGCTCAAGCGTTGGCACAACCATGGAAAATAACTGCATGACGATAGATGCCGTAATATAAGGCATAATTCCAATGGCAAATACGGTCACACGTGATAATGCACCACCCGAAAACATATTAAACAAGCCAAAAATCGTATTTTGCTGCTCAGAGAAAAAATTCGCAAGCTTTTGAGGATCAAGCCCAGGCACTGGAATATGAGCACCTAAGCGATACACTAAAATAGCACCCAAAACAAAGAGAAGCCGAGCTTTTAACTCGGCCAACCCACCATTCGAAGTGCTTTTTGAATGTTTAGTACTCATGCTTCAACACTGCCACCTTGTGCTTCAATTGCCTGAAGGGCGCCTTTGGTCACACGTAAGCCTTTGACCACTACTTTTTTGGTTAACTCACCAGATAAAATAATTTTAACATCGCGAATACGGCGATTAATTAAGCCTGCCTCGCGAATAGCTTCAAGCGTTACAACATCTGCTGTTACTTTAGAAAGCTCAGACAAAGTAATCTCATCAACTGTTCTTCCTACACGAGACGTAAAGCCAAATTTCGGCAAACGACGTTGAAGAGGCATCTGACCGCCTTCAAAATTAATTTTATGATAACCACCTGAACGTGCTTTTTGACCTTTATGTCCACGCCCACATGTTTTACCAAAACCTGAGCCAATCCCACGTCCGACACGTGTTTTATCAGGCTTCGAACCCGGTTCTGGCGATAAAGTATTCAGTTTCATTATATATTCTCCTCAACACGCAGCAAATAATTCACTTGATTGACCAAACCACGAATAGCGGGAATGTCACGGTGAACCACACTGCTATTGATTCGTTTAAGACCGAGTTGTTTTGCAATATGGACATGCTTTGGTAAGCGGCCAATTAAGCTTTTTACAAGCGTAATTTTAATTTGGCTAACCGCTTTTTTCTCGGTTTTTGTCTCAGCTTTTTTAGTCATAATTACCCTTCCACCACTTCTTGAACGGTTTTACCACGCTTAGCTGCCACATAATCAGGTGTTCCAATTCGAGTAAGCGCTCCAATTGTTGCACGTACTACGTTGGTTGGGTTTGTTGAACCCATGCTTTTCGCAAGAATATCTTGAACCCCAAGCACCTCGAGTACTGCTCGCATAGCACCACCGGCAATCACACCCGTTCCTTCACTGGCTGGCTTCATAAATACTTTCGAAGCCCCAAAATTTGAAACAATCATATGATGAATTGTTTTTCCAGCCAAGGGAATATAAACCATGTTTTTTCGTGCATGGTCCATTGCTTTTTGGATGGCAACAGGTACTTCACGTGCTTTTCCGCGACCATACCCAATTTTACCTTTACCATCACCAACCACAACCAATGCTGCAAAGCCAAAAACACGGCCGCCTTTTACAACTTTTGCCGTACGTTGAACAGATACGAGCTTTTCTTTGTAGCCGTCTGTTTTTGAATCATCAAATGCCATAATCGTTCCTTAAAAAGTCAACGCTTCACGCGCACCATCGGCCAACGCTTTTACACGGCCATGGTATTTATAGCCAGATCTATCAAATGCCACGTCAATCACATCCAACGCTTTTGCACGCTGACCTAATAATTGCCCGACTTGAAATGCGCGCTCTACTTTATTACCTTTCAATGTAGCTCTCACATCTTTTTCAAGCGTTGAGCAGGAGACTAAAACACGGTCGCCTTTCTCACCTGAGATCACAATTTGCGCGTAAATCTGACAGGCGCTTCGATAAACAACCAATCGAGGTCGTCCAGATCGGCGAATCACTGCCTTTGTTTTTGAACCCCGTCGGATTCGAGCTCGTTCTTTAGTTGCCATCAGTCACACCCTATTTTTTCTTCGCTTCTTTCATAATAATTACTTCACCCGCACGACGTATTCCTTTGCCTTTATAAGGCTCAGGCGGTCTTAATGCACGAATCTCTGAAGCTACCTGCCCAACACGTTGTTTATCTGAACTTGTAAGCACAATGGTTGTGTTATTTGGCATTTCAGCCGTCACATCATCGGGTAGCGCATAAGATACAGGATGCGAAAAACCAAGGGTTAACCCAATTGTTTTGCCCTGTGCTTGCGCGCGATAACCCACACCAACCAATTCTAACGTGACACTAAACCCTTCTGTAACCCCTTGAACGGCATTATTGACTAATGCGCGAACGGTTCCTGCAAACGCCCATCCTTTAGGATCGGCTGAAACAGGTTGGAACCGCACTTCATTAGGTGCTTCGTCCGAACGTGTTACAGAAACTAAATGATGACAATGTGTTGTCACAACGCCCTTAGGACCTTTAACAATCACGCATCCTGGCTCAACGTTCAACTCAACAGTTGACGGTAAAACCACTGGCATTTTGGCTATTCTTGACATGTCTATCTCTATCCTCGTTCGTATTAAGCCACTTCACAAATGACTTCACCACCCACCCCATTTTTTTGGGCACGCAAATGGCTCATCACACCTTGTGAGGTTGATAAGATTGCCACCCCAAAACCTGGGATTGAAGACAAGTCTTTGACCGCTTTATAAACACGAAGGCCTGGTCGACTGATACGTTTAATACGCTCAATAACTGGACGTCCATGGTAATATTTCAATTTCAAAGTCAATGACTTCAAGTTACTTTGAGAAGGTTCAATTTTAAAATCTAAAATATAGCCTTCTTCTTTTAGGACACGTGCAATCTCTTCTTTGAGATTCGAGGAAACCATCATCACATGCTGATGATTTGCCTGTTGTCCATTTCGAATTCTTGTTAGCATGTCCGCTATAGGATCTTGCATACTCACGGCTGTTCTCCAATGTTTAAATTTACCAGCTTGATTTTCGAGCACCGGTCACATGACCTATCATCAAGTTCTCACGCAAACAAATTCGGCATAATCCAAATTTCCGATACACTGCATGTTGCCGTCCACATTGTTGGCAACGAGTTGTTAGTCTCGATGGACTCGAATTTAACGGCAGTTTATGTAAAGCATCTTGTGCCGCTCTAACCGCATCCATATCAGAAGAAGATTTAATTACCTTTTTCAACGCCATACGACGTTTCAAATGCTTTTCAACTAACTTCGCTTTTTTAAGCTCTCGTTCAACAATTGCTTTTCTAGCCACAATGACACCTTTTGTTATCGTTCATTATCTTTTTTTAATGGGAATTTAAATGCTTCTAACAAAGCACGCGCTTCTTTATTTGTTTTCGCACTCGTTGAAATACAAATATCGAGCCCACGAATACAATCAATTTTATCAAAATCAATTTCCGGAAAAACGATTTGTTCTTGAATTCCCATGGAATAATTACCTGTGCCATCAAATGACTTAGGATTCAACCCCCTGAAATCACGAACACGTGGCAGTGCAATCGCAATAAGACGCTCAAAAAATTCATACATCTGCGTCCCACGCAAAGTAACTTTACAGCCAATCGGCCAACCTTCTCGAATTTTAAAACCTGCTAACGAACGCTTTGCAAACGTTGTAATCGGTTGCTGCCCTGCAATTCTAGTCATATCATCCAGAGCAAACTTCATAATCTTTTTGTCGTTAACCGCTTCACCAACACCCATATTTAATGTTATTTTTTCAAGCTTTGGCACTTGCATCACATTGGTGTAATTGAAGGTTTTCATCAATGACGCCACGATTTCTTCTTGATATAACTTTTTCAAACTAGCCATTTCGATTACCCTCTTACCCCTGGTCGACCAATGCTTGATTGGACTTAAAATAACGAACTCTCCGGGTTTTTCCATCTTTTTCTATCACTCTAAACCCGACTTTATCTGCTTTTTTGGTTTCCGGATTATACAGGGCAACATTAGAACAATGCAAGAGCGATTCTTGTGTGCGAATTTCACCTTTCTGTTGCTTCTGAGGATTTGGCTTAATATGTTTTTTAACTAAATTAGCCCCTTCAAGCAACAATTTATCTCCCAGCACTTTCAGCACTTTACCTACATGGCCTTTGCTTCTTCCGGTCAATACAATGGCTGTATCAGCTTTTTTAATACGTTTCATGATGTATCCCTTTATTACAAGACTTCTGGAGCCAAAGAGATGATTTTCATAAATCGCTCTCTTAACTCTCGGGTCACCGGGCCAAAAATACGTGTTCCTACAGGATCATGTTGAGGATTCAACAAGACCGCTGCATTTCCATCAAAACGAATCACAGACCCATCAGCACGACGTACTGCTGATGCTGTTCGGACCACAACGGCGTTCATAACAACACCTTTTTTCACTTTGCTTCGTGGAATTGCATCTTTCACGCTTACTTTAATCACATCCCCTACCCGCGCATAACGGCGATGTGATCCACCCAATACTTTGATGCACATGACTTTACGTGCACCGCTGTTGTCAGCGACATCAAGCACTGTCTGCATTTGTATCATTTTACTCTCCAGCTCTAACAGTCGACCAGAAAACGGCTGACGATTATATCAGCCCTTCAAGTATTTTTAAAGTCAAATTACCTTGATAGCGAAATTAAGAAATTACATCAACAAGGACCCAGTTTTTAAGCTTAGATATGGGCTTAGACTCACGAATTCTAACAACATTACCTATTTGACAAATTCCTTCCTCATCGTGCACATGTAATTTTGTTTGACGACGTAGGAGTTTTCCATATTTAGGATGCTTAACCAAACGTTCAACCGATACGACTGCGGTTTTATTTGATTTATTACTCACAACTTTCCCAACAACAGTTGTTGATTTTGTTTCTTTAATCGACATGTGTTTCACCTGCTTTCTCAGTCATCAATGTTTTTATCCGAGCAATTTGTTTGCGCGCTTCGGTTATTTGATGTGGTTGCTCTAACGCACCTTCATTTTTTCTTTTCAAACGCAGTAGAAATTGTCTTTTTCTAAGCGAAAGAAGTTCCGTTTTAAGCTCTTCTAAACCCATTTCTTTGAGTTTGTTTTTTGCTTCAGCTAATCTAGTCATTACATTACCTTCCGTTCGGCAAACGTTACTTTAAACGGAAGTTTAGCTTTCGCAAGATCAAATGCCTCAATAGCCATCTCTCGAGAAACTCCTTCAATTTCAAACAACATTCTACCAGGTTGAATCTGGGCCACCCAATACTCAACGCTTCCTTTTCCGCCACCTTGTCTCACCTGAAGTGGCTTTTGAGTGATAGGTTTATCTGGAAAAACACGAATCCATACTTTTCCGCCCCGCTTTATATGACGTGTTAATGCACGTCGTGCAGCTTCAATTTGTCGAGCCGTTAAACGACCCCGCCCTACAGCTTTTAATCCGAATTGGCCAAAGCTAACTTTAGAACCTCGCTGAGCAAGCCCACGATTCCGGCCCTTCATTTGCTTTCGAAATTTTGTTCGTTTTGGTTGTAACATCTTGGTTCATCCTCGCTTACTTACTGGCATCGTCTTGACGATTTTTTTGAGGTGAACTTTCACCTTTAAAAATCCAGATTTTAACGCCGATGATTCCATAAGCCGTTTTGGACTCAGCGGTTCCATAATCAATATCGGCGCGGAAAGTATGTAAAGGCACACGTCCTTCTCGATACGTTTCAGATCGCGCAATTTCAGCACCACCCAAACGACCACCTACTGTTACTTTAATGCCTTTTGCACCTGATTTCATCGCAGCATTAACAGCGCGCTTCATCGCACGTCTAAACATAACACGTTGCTCTAACTGCTGAGCCACTCCTTCAGCAACCAAGGTTGCATCAAGCTCTGGCTTTCGAATTTCTTGAATATTTAAATGTACAGGCACACCTAATTTTTTCGAAATTTCAGTTCGAAGCGCTTCAATTCCACCGCCTTTTTTACCAATTAACACACCTGGACGTGCGGTATGAATTGTAATGACTGCATTTTTGGCCGGTCTGTCAATTTGAATTTTACTAACTGCCGCTGCAGCTAATTTTTTCTTCAAGTATTTGCGAAGGCTAATATCTTGGTTTAACAAGGTTGCATAATTTTTTTTCGTCGCAAACCAGTTTGAATTCCAAGTTTTAACAATCCCAAGACGGATACCAATTGGATTTACTTTTTGTCCCATGCTTATTCTCCGTCAGACACTTTAAGCGTAATATGACACGTGCGTTTCGAAATTCGATTCCCACGCCCCTTTGCTCGAGCACGCATACGCTTTAACGTACGCGCTTCATCCACGAACACAACGCCAATTTTGAGCGCATCAACATCTGCTCCAAAATTGTTTTCGGCATTCGCTATAGCAGACTCAAGCAATTTAAGCATCATTACGGCCCCTTTTTTAGGGGTGAACTGAAGCACATTCATTGCATTTGAAACGCTCATTTGGCGGACCATATCTGCGACCAAGCGGCCTTTTTGTGCAGACAGAGGAGCATGTTTTAATTTAGCTGTTACTTCCATCAGTTGCCTCTACTTACCTTTAGCCTTTCTGTCACCAGAGTGGCCTTTGAACGTACGAGTTATGGCAAACTCACCCAATTTGTGCCCTACCATGTTATCTGTGATATACACAGGCACATGATCTTTTCCATTATGCACCGCGATTGTCAACCCAATCATATCGGGAAGAATCGTTGAACGTCTAGACCACGTTTTAATCGGCTTTTTTGACTTTGTTGATACTGCTACCTCTACTTTACTGAGCAAGTGCTGATCAACAAAAGGACCTTTTCTTACGGAACGAGCCACGTTAATATCCTCTTAAATAATTATTTTCTCTTACGCTTTCTAACAATAAACTTATCAGTACGTTTATTATTTCGCGTTTTATAACCTTTGGTTGGAACACCCCAAGGTGATACCGGATGACGCCCACCTGAAGTACGTCCCTCACCGCCACCATGTGGATGATCAACTGGGTTCATCGCAACCCCACGAACCGTTGGTCGTACACCGCGCCATCTTTTAGCACCGGCTTTACCTAAAGACCGCAAATTATTTTCACTGTTACCTACTTCACCGATAACCGCACGACAAGTCAGCAATACTTTTCGCACCTCTGTTGAGCGCAAACGAACCATTGCATATCCACCTTCTTTTGCAATAATTTGTCCACTGACGCCTGCACTTCTTAATATTTGTGCGCCACGTCCAGGCTTAAGTTCTACACAATGAATCGTCGTACCCAGCGGAATGTTTTTAAGTGGCAAACAGTTTCCTGTGCTAATCGGTGCATTTTCACCGCTTATGACCACATCATCTTTGGCTAAACCCGCGGGTGCAATAATATACCGCCGTTCGCCATCTTTGTAAAGAATCAATGCAATCAATGGTGAGCGATTTGGATCGTATTCTAATCGTTCAACACGCCCTTCAATACCATCTTTTCGGCGTTTAAAGTCGATGACACGGTATTGTTTACGGCTTCCGCCACCAATATGACGAACCGTAATACGCCCTTGATTATTACGTCCACCTGATTTATTTTTTTTATCCAACAAAGCTGCAAATGGCTTGCCTTTATGAATATCCTGGTGAACCACACGAATTTCACCCCGTTTACCGGGAGAAGTTGGTTTTGATTTTAATAATACCATCTCATTCTGCCTTATTCAGTCACGGTGAAATCAATTTCTTGCCCAGCAGCTAATGACACATACGCTTTTTTCCAATCTGAGCGTTTTCCCTCAGTTTGTCTAAAGCGTTTGGTCTTCCCAGCCATATTCAGGACAGAAACCGATTTAACATTCACTTGAAACAATTGCTCCACAGCCTGTTTGATTTCAGCTTTTGTTGCTGTCTTCAAAACACGAAAAGTAATTTGATTCGACTTTTCTGCAATACGTGTGGTCTTTTCAGAAGTGATGGGTTCAAGCAAAACCATCATCAGGCGTTCAGGATTCATTGTAACTGCTCCTCTAAGGTTTTAAGCGCTTCTTCCGTAATTAAGACTTTCTCATAACGGAGTAAGCTCACCGGATCGACAGAAACAACATCTCTCACATCGAAAGCAGCTAAATTACGTGAAGCCAAATATTCAAATTCACCCAGATCTTTCACTAAAATCAATGCCCCTTTAATATCTAAGTCATTCATTTTCGTCAAAAAATCTTTTGTTTTTGGCGTACTGCACTGAAAATCACTTAAGACAATAAGATGTCCTTTTCGCTGCAATTCAGAAACAATGCTTCGCATCGCACCTTGGTACATTTTGCGATTAATTTTTTGTGAATAATCACGTTTTTTAGAAGCAAATGTTATACCACCAGAACGCCAAATAGGGCTTCGGATGCTTCCTGCACGTGCACGGCCTGTTCCTTTTTGAGCCCATGGTTTTCTACCGCCGCCACGTACTTCAGAGCGTGTTTTTTGTGCGCTATTACCACTACGCGCTTTATTCATATAAGCAACAACCGCTTGATGAATTAAGCCTTCGTTATAATCACAAGCAAATACAGCATCACTGCCTTCAATCGCTGTCTGTGTATCTTTTATCGTAAATTGCATTAGTTGCCCCCTTTAGGCGTTTTAGCCTTAACGGTAGGCTGAATTTTAATCTGCCTGCCAGGTGCACCAGGAATCGCCCCTTTAATCAGTAGTAAGTGACGTTCTGTATCCACACGAACAATTTCAAGCGATTGAATTGTACAGCGTTCATTTCCCATATGTCCCGGCATTTTTTTGCCTTTGAAAACACGACCTGGCGTTTGGTTTTGACCCATCGAACCGGGCGCTCTATGAGACAACGAGTTACCATGTGTTGCATCTTGCATGGCAAAATTATGTCGCTTTACCGCACCTGCAAAGCCCTTTCCTTTACTAACCCCTACAACATCAACCATTTGGCCTGCTGTAAACACATCAGCCACTTTAAGTGCTTGGCCTAAGGTATAATTTTCAACGGAATCAATACGGAACTCACATAGCATATCACCGGCTTCAATATTTGCATTTGCAAAGTGACCCGCCATCGGCTTAGTCACCCGATTTGTTTTCTTTGTTCCGCCGGTCAACTGAATCGCTGTATACCCATCACGCAAAACCTCTTTCAGTTGTGAAACGCGATTTGGCTCTACATGTACCACAGACACAGGAATAGCCTGCCCCTCTGGTGTAAATATTCGCGTCATACCGACTTTCCGGCCTAATAAACCGATCATCATTGTAACCCCTTTAAAAAACTTCTTTTTGCTTATTAATCATCTAGACTAATTTGCACATCAACCCCTGCCGCTAAATCAAGCTTCATGAGTGCATCAACTGTTTTTTCAGTCGGATTAACTATAATCACTAATCTCAAATGCGTGCGTAATTCATATTGATCTTGCGCATCTTTATTTACATGAGGCGAAATCAATACAGAAAATTTCTCTTTACGAACAGGCAGTGGAATAGGCCCCCGAATTTGGGCACCTGTTCTTTTAACTGTTTCAACTATTTCGCGTGTTGACGTATCAATCATTCGATGATCAAACGACTTCAGACGAATTTTAATATTTTGATTATTAGTCATATTTCGTTACTCGATGATTTTTGTAACAACACCCGCACCTACGGTACGGCCACCTTCTCGAATTGCAAAACGAAGCCCTTCATGCATAGCAATCGGTGCTTGTAATGACACTTCGACATTTACATTATCGCCAGGCATTACCATTTC
>JASJHH010000094.1:0-17146 GCA_033791145.1 Legionella sp. | reverse complement strand
TAATTGATTGTAGGCATTTTCCAGCTCTTTAAATTTCTCATCGGCATCTTTCAGCTTATTTTTATCTAGAGAATACGCCTCTAACAAATCTTTATAGACGTCATTAAGTTCTCTAGTTCTTTCTTCATCCCTGAATTTCTTTAAAATCGTTTTTTCCTTAGCATTAGCAATTTTAAATTGCTCTGCTCCTGCATGTAAAGTTGCGAAAGTATTAATCGCGATAATAAGCGGTTCCCGAACTGGGCTAGCATATTCCCTGTATATACGATTAATAACCTCTTGAAAGGTCTCGGGGTTATTTGTCGGATTCAATGTATTGAAGGCATCAGTTAACTCTTTAAACTTCGCCTCACTTTCGTCTACTGAGCTTTTATCTGGATGATATAGAGCTGCCTATTTCTTGTATACTTTAGTTATTTTTTCGTCTTTCGAGAGACTTTTCATGTTTAAAATAATCATAATTAACCACCATAGAGTTAGTTTTACACTGAAAGTATAGCAAGCAATCATAGTTTCGCTATTTTTATGCTAAATATGTTGTCATATCTTTAGGTGTTAAGTTGCTTAACTGAAGAATTGCCGAAATTTTTGCTAATCCTTGACCATTCATAACTTTCTCATTAGAGTACGCACTCGAACCAGGGGTGCACAGGTTATTATCGTGCTGAGAAATACCCTTATAACCTGCTCTGGGTAATACCTGCGGAGGGAGTGTAATCAATGAAGCTAACAGCACCCATGTTGTGTTTTGTAACAGATATCAAAGATCATACGATAGAAGCCTATTTAGAATTGCTTAATCAAGCTATTTTAGGTGGCGTCACGCACGTGCAATTTAGATCAAAATCTCTAACGCGCTTTGAAACGTATGTTTGGGTCTATGCACTCAAAAAATTTTTAGATGCTCGACAAATCCCATTAATTATTAACGATTCTGTTGCGCTCACCGAAGTGGTCGATGCCTATGGGGTGCACTTAGGTCAAACCGATGGCTGCCCTCTTGCTGCCCGTAAACGCCTTGGGCCAGATAAATGTATTGGTTTGTCTATTGAAAGCTTAGAAGAACTCGATGCGGCAAATCAGCTCGATTGTATTGATTACGTTGCAGCGAGTGCGGTTTTTGAAAGCCAAACCAAAACCAATTGTAAAACCATTTGGGGCCTTGATGGCTTAAAAAATTTGGTTCAACAATCAAAACACCCTGTGATTGGTATTGGTGGCATTAATGCGACTAATATAAATACTGTCATGGCACAAGGCGCTGCAGGCGTTGCAGTTGTCAGTGCGATTCAAGCCTCAAATACAATAAAGCAAACCACCCAATTATTAAAGGAAGCACTTTGTGATGAAGTATGAACCCATTATCTCTCAATTAAAAACACTTAACCCGCTCGTATTAAATCTTACGAATTATGTGTCGATGGACTTTGTGGCCAATGGGCTAATCAGCCTTGGTGCGTCTCCTATTATGAGTGAATCAGCTGAAGAAGTAGAAGATTTACTGAAAATATCACAAGCCTTGGTGATTAACATCGGAACACTGAATCAAGCATTTATTGCACGTGCTGAAACAGCTTGTATGCATGCAAACGCGCTGAATATACCTATTATTCTTGATCCGGTTGGTGCGGGTGCAACAGCTTATAGAACGCAAACAGCTGTTAATTTATTACAAAATTATAAGATTGCATTAGTACGTGGCAATGCAAGCGAAATCATGGCGCTTGCAGGAGAGGCCGTGCAAACCAAAGGCGTTGATAGCTTGGCTGTGAGCCTAGATGCTGAAACAGCGGCAACAGCACTTTCAAAGCAATATCAATGCGTTGTCTTGGTTAGTGGTGTGACGGATGTGATTGTATCGGGTAGTAAAATAACGCATTTATCCGAAGGCTCACCGATGATGCCCAAAGTCGTTGGCACCGGATGCTTATTTACAGCTGTTACAGCTGCTTTTTGTGCTGCCATGCCAGATGATTTCTATGAAGCCGCACAAGCTTCAGCTTGGTATTATGGCCGATGTGGCGCACTTGCTGCACAAAAATCAAGTGGTCCTGGTAGTTTTAAAATGCATTTTTTAGATCAATTAGATAATTTATTGCTTGAGATGAAACATGCTACATAGTGTTCTTAGTATTGCAGGTTCAGATTCATCAGGTGGTGCGGGGATTCAAGCGGATATTAAAGCTATTTCGGCAACAGGTGCATATGCCGCTTCTGTAATTACAGCTTTGACCGCGCAAAACACACAAGGTGTGCAAGCCATTGAATCTGTATCACCTGAATTTGTGACACAGCAAATCAATGCCGTGTGCGATGATTTAAATATCAAAGCTATAAAAATTGGCATGTTGCATACAGCAGCAATTATTGAGCGTGTAATGACTGCTATTTTAAAACATAAACCCAAGCATGTGGTACTTGACCCTGTGATGGTTTCAAAAAATGGCAGCGCATTATTAGATAATGCTTTAATTAATAGCTTAAAAAAATTATTTGCGCATGTGAGCTTACTTACCCCGAATTTACTAGAAGCTGAAAAAATTATTGGCACAAGTATTGTATCAATAGACGATATGGCAAATGCTGCGCGCGCTATTTCAAAAGAATATCAAATTGCTGTTTTACTCAAAGGCGGGCATTTTGACTCGCCCATGGCGCAAGATGTGTTGTGTGATGCGGGAGAACTCACGTGGTTTGAATTACCGCGGATTGAAACAAAAAACACCCATGGTACAGGATGTACTTTATCTGCTGCAATTGCATCATACTTAGCACAAGGGAAACCGCTAAAAGAAGCTGTTTTTGATGCAAAGCAGTATTTATTTGAGGCTATTGTATCTGGAAGCAAGTTTTCACTTGGTACAGGTCAAGGCCCAGTTCATCATTTTTATGGGTTAAACCAACATGATTACACTGCCAGACGCGTTTGATGTTAAAGCTTTATATGAAGCAATTCTCAACCATAACTTTAATCAAAGCTTACATAAAGGCACATTACCAGAGGCTGAATTTAATCAATTTTTAGTTCAAGATATAAAATGCTATTTGCCTGTTTACGTCGAGGTATTACAGCAACTTATTGACTGCGCCCCTAAGCAAACAATAAAAGATAAATTAACGCAACTAAAAAAAGAAACAGTTGACTATGAAACTTCACTTCATCATGAGTATGTTTCAGCTTTATTTAATCAAGAATTACCTGCAAAAATTCCGGTTATTGAAAATTATTGCGAACATTTACACAATCAAAAAACGTATGCATATCGCCTTGCAGCATTGACACCTTGTTTATGGTTATATGCATCGCTTGGAGAGGATTTAGCATTAGATAAACTTGATAAAAATCATCATTATTATACTTGGTTAAGTGGCTATGCGGATGCTGATTTTAAAAAATCAGCAAAAAAAATGGTTGATTTATTAGAGCAAGCGTTTGAAGCCGCAGATGAATCAGAGCGTAAAAAATTAGTTAATATTTTCAAGCAATCTTTGCGACATGAGTTAGCATTTTTTGAAGCAAGTTATTCTAACAGCCATCAAAATACGTTGGGATTCACCTTGGGCCATCCAGGCTTAATAGCCGGGCTTTCAGGGCTTGCAATTGCTGCGTTCACAATGATTTCGCTTTGTTTACTTGGTGTTGGGCTTGTTGCTGCAGCAAGTGTTTCAGTAGGTGTTGGTGCTATGGGGGCTGGCATGCTCTTTTTTGCAATGCGAGAAACAGAGAAGAATCAAACAAATCCGCTAGCTGAGAACAAAAAGTTTTGCTAGGATATAAAACATGATAAAAAAAACAAAAACATCAGATATAAATCCTGAGTGGCTTTCCACTTATGGCATGCTAACGGCTGAGCGCATTTTAGAGCGATTTAATATTAAATTATCTCGTGATGAATTACTCGCGACCTTGAAAGATTCAAGCGATCGTTACCATCATTTGGTGGCGATGCCGTTGAAAAATATTTTTAACGGCATTTTGATTACTCAAGTACATGATTATCAAGTATATGCCCAAAAGATTTTGATTGATTATAAATTATCAACAGATGAGTCAGCAGAACAAACAGAGCAAGAGTCGCAGTTGGGAACAAATGCTGAAGAAGAACTCAAAGTAAAACAAAAAGATTTAATTCATGCAGGCGAAGTATTTGAAGAAAGAAAAGATACACATCGTGACTTAATCACTGAAAGCCAAGCCTGGCTCATTAACGAAGCGCCTAAGCAAAAAGATTTAGCCGGTTCAAAAGAACTCATCGCATTTGGTGAGCGTGTTGAAGAAATGCTTTTAATATTTCAAAATTTACGCACGGAATTTCGTACGCTTATTATTGATATGACAGCACTTTTAAATCTTGTGCCTAGTTATCAGATTAATGAAGAAAAGCTTGCAGAACACCAGGAACGTCTTGATTTTAATGAAAATTTAAGTGAAGACTAGCTATAATGAAAAGAATGCATGAAAAAAAAGAAACAAACAGCAGTGAGCAACGAATCGTAAAAAAGGTGACAGAAGATGAATTTCCTCCCTCTTACAACAAAGCATACTGTGATTGGTTAGTTTCGGAATGTAGAAGGAGCAAGGATGCACTCGAATACAATAGAAAAAAATTAAAAACCACAGAAGAACAATTACAGCTCACTAGCGAGGCACTAAACCGTGCCAATCAAATCAACGGGGCTTTACTAACTTTTAACAAAAGCTTAACACAAGCTAACAGGGAGTTAACCTCCAAAAAAGTAAAGTTTTCTGAAACAGCAAGTGACTCTAAAAATAGAAAAAGTTTACTCGATTTAATTCCAGTGATTACACCTATAAGCATCACGCCCCAGACGTTTTTTAATAATTCACCGCCGGATTCTACTGTTTCTCTGAACCTAAGCTTATCTGAGTTTAAAGCCTAATGATGTGTCATCCATTGGTTATGCATCACCAACCAGCGATGGCATAAAAGTGGCGTGTGTACATATAAATGGTGAAAATAAGCACGTGTTAAGTCAGCTTTACACGCAGGACACCCACAGTTTTGGTCAAGCACTGAAAAATTTTGTGTGTTGCTTATGTCTTGAATAGAGCCTACGCCCCGCGGCTTGTCCGCGGGGGCTGATGTATAAACAACTCCGTTTAAAGCATCTTCTGAAGGCGCATTATTTACTTTAAAACTATTATCACTATCGGGTTTAAGTTGCTGGATAAGTGCTGTGATTTCTTCTACTGTAAAATTTAATTTACGTCCATCAAAAGCTGAACGTATTTGAATCATGCCTGATTTATTAGGTAATAAGCCTGCCGTATTTAATAATAATTTGTCTGGCCAGTTCCAGTATTGCTTTATATTATCTAAATTTTTTAAAAATTTGATGCCTGGTTTAACCAATAAAGCAGCTAAATCACAAGACGCAGTATGAACCCCTGCTGCGGTCCAGTCAGCAGCAGTGAGCACTTGCCCTGATGGATGCGTTAAGCTTGGCATGTAATTTTTATTCATAATTTTTTCATAATAAAAGCGTTGCATCCCCGTAACTAAAAAAACGATATTTTTCTGAGATTGCTTCTTGATATAACGCCTTCGTTTCAGCATATCCAATAAAGGCGGATACGAGCATGAGCAGTGTCGATTCTGGCAAGTGAAAATTAGTAATTAAGCCATCGCATAACTTAAATTTAAAGCCCGGATAAATAAAAATATTCGTATCCATTGCCTGTGCTTTTAATGCACCCTGTTGTGCTGAACTTTCAAGGGCTCGAAGAGAAGTCGTGCCGACGGCAATCACACGGCCCCCTGCTTGTTGAGTTTGTTTTACTGCATCACATAAATCTTGTGTGATTTCGAAATGCTCGGTATGCATATGATGGTTTTCTAAATCATCCACACGAACGGGCTGAAACGTTCCAGTACCTACATGCAGTGTAATATAAGCTATGTTTATGCCACGTGTTTTAAGCTGTTCTAAAATAGCTTTATCAAAATGCAAGCCTGCCGTGGGTGCTGCCACCGAGCCATTGTGTTCGGCATAAACGGTTTGATAACGTTCAAAATCAGCTAACTTATCTTCACGTGTAATATAAGGCGGCAATGGAATATGCCCGATATCATCAAGCATTGCATTAATATTACCTTCCGTAATCAGCTCACAAAGGTATAAACTATCTTGTTTTTCTAATACTTTGATTTGCCATGTAGCATTATCTAATGTGATGCATGCGCCAGGCTTTAGGGCTTTACTGGCTTTAATATGCGTTAATATTTTCTTATCAGACAGTACGCGTTCAATTAACAACTCAACCCGACCGCCAGTGCTTTTTTTTCCGTACAAGCGCGCTGGAATCACACGCGTGTTATTCATCACTAATAAATCACCAGGATTTAATGCATTAACTAATGCGCTAAATTTCGTATGCTCAATGCTTTTTGTTGCACGCGTATAATGCAATAGCCGTGAGTCAGTGCGATTATCTAATGGATACTGCGCAATGAGCTCTGGTGGGAGCGTAAAACTAAAATCTTTTGTTTTCATTTGAATTAATTTTCTCAGTTTAAAGCGATTTTATCGCGTACATTATGCCATAAAATCAAACTAAACTTAAAAAATCTTTTTCTGAAAGTATTTTAACCCCAAGCGCTTCAGCTTTAGTGACTTTAGAACCGGGATCTCGTCCTGCAATCACAGCGTCTGTTTTACGGGAGACAGAGCCTGAAACACGTGCGCCAAGCGCTTGTAATTTGGCTTTCGCCTCATCGCGGCTCATGTGCTCCAATGTGCCTGTTAATACGAATGTTTTGCCATAAAAAGCATGGGCTGTATCTACAACTTTAGGTTCTATAACAGGCCAGTGAATGCCGCGTTCAACTAATTTATGAATCACGGCTTGATTATGTGCTTGTGCAAAAAAATGCGTAATTGCTTCTGCGGCAACAGGGCCTATGTCTTTTAAATTCATCAACACTTCTTCAGAGGCTGAGCTCAGCAATTCAATGCTCGGAAAAGCGTCTGTGAGTGCACGCGCACTGGCCTCCCCTATACTTGAAATACCAAGTGCATATAAGAAACGCGCAAACGTCGTTTGTTTGCTTTTTTCAAGTGATTGCACCAAATTTTCAGCTGATTTTAAGCCCATCCGTGGCAGTGCTTCAACCGCGTGCATATCTAGGGCATACAAAGACGAAACATCTTCGAGTAAATCAGCATCGACCAATTGATCAATTAAGCCTTGTCCGAGCCCATCAATATCTAAGGCTTTACGTGAGGCAAAGTGCCAAATTTCACGTTTAAGTTGCGCCTTACAAAACAAGCCGCCAGTACAACGTGCAACGGCTTCTCCTGGTAAGCGCAGCACTTCAGCATCACAAACAGGGCAAGTTGCTGGCAACAAGATTGCTTCTGTATTATCTGGGCGGTTATCTAACACAACAGATACCACTTCAGGAATAACATCCCCTGCCCGCCTGATAATCACTTCATCGTTGATACGTACGTCTTTACGGATAATTTCATCCATATTATGAAGCGTTGCATTGCTTACGGTTACCCCTGCAACACTGACAGGTTTTAGACGTGCAACGGGTGTTAATGCGCCGGTGCGCCCGACTTGAAAATCAACGGCTAATAGCGTTGTTACTTCTTCTTGGGCTGGAAATTTATGGGCACAGGCAAAGCGTGGTGCGCGTGCAATAAAGCCGAGTTGATTTTGTGCTTTTATATTATCAATTTTATACACCACGCCATCTATTTCAAACGGTAAGGCATCGCGCGTTTTTTCTAGATGATGATAATAATCCAAACAGCCTGTCAGGCCTGTTTGGGCCTGGCTTTCCTGTGGCACCGGAAAACCTGCTTGTTTTAACCAAGCCAATTGTTTTAAGTGACTATCAGGCCAATTAAAATCATCTGAGCTTGCACCAATGCCGTAACAATAAAAAGCCAAAGGCCGCTTGGCTGTAATGCTTGAATCAAGTTGGCGTAAGCTCCCAGCTGCTGCATTACGTGGGTTTGCAAAGGTTTTTGTGTGATTAAGGCGCGCTGTTTGATTTAAGGCTTCAAAGCCTACTTTGGTTATAAATACCTCACCACGCACTTCGAGCGTGCTTGGATATATATCTGTCATGAGTTTTAATGGAATCGCACCAATGGTTTTAATGTTTAGCGTAACATCCTCTCCGACAGCGCCATCTCCTCGAGTTGCCGCATGCGCTAAAATACCCGCCTTATAGGTTAAATTAACAGCGAGTCCATCTAGTTTAGGCTCGCATGCAAAAATCAGCGTATCAGGGTCTTGTTCTAATTCATCACTCAAGCGCTTAATAAAACGCCTTAAATCATCTTCTAGAAAGACATTAGAAAGCGACAACATGGGTTTGGCATGTTGAATAGGTTTAAGTTCAGTTGCTGGAGCCGCTCCCACGCGTTGTGTCGGTGAGTCGGGTGTGATTTGATTCGGATGTTTGGCCTCTAAGGCCTGTAACTCACGAAACACTTTATCATAAGTAATATCAGGTACTAACGGTTCATCGAGAATATAATAAGCGTAATCGTAACGTCTGATTTGTGTGCGTGTTTTTTCTAGTTGCTCTATAACATCCATTGCTTTCACTTCAAGATAAATAATCTTTGTCACGGTACTTAATTTTAATTATGAAATCAATCGCGGTATACTTCTGCCATAATATATATTTAATAAATAAAATAGGTTGATGTTTTGATACTTTTATTATTAATTCTTTCTCTTCTTGCCATCAGTGCGCTTTTTTTTGTTTTAAGCCATTTAAAAAAGCAGCTACATCAATTACAGCTAGATATTCAATCTCGTTATCAATCAGGTCAACATGCAATTGAAACCAAAATTACAGAAGCTGAACATAAAAGCCAAGCGCTTATTCGAGACGCGATTCAAAAACAAATGGGTGATGTGCGTGAACAAATGAACCATAGTTTTAAGCATCATACTGAAGGCCTAACCACGCATTTACAAACACTCACACAAGAAGTTCGTACACAACTCAATCAAGTCACGCAACAAGTGAATCAGCGTTTAGCAGAAGGCTTTGAAAAAAGCACGTCTACTTTTACTGATATTGTAAAACGCTTAACGATTATTGATGAAGCGCAGAAAAAAATTGCAGAGTTATCCACGCATGTGGTGAACTTACAAGATATATTAGTCGATAAACGCGCGCGCGGGGCATTTGGTGAAGTGCAATTAGCAAGTTTAATTGCCAATATGCTACCGAGCAATCACTATAGCTTGCAGTATACGCTTAGCAATCAAAAGCGTGCGGATTGTATTTTGTTTTTACCTGATCCAACAGGCAATATCGTAATTGATGCTAAATTTCCGCTAGAAACCTATCAAAAGCTCATGAATACAGAAAGCGCTTCATATGAAAGAAAAAGCTTGCAGCAGCAACTGCGACAAGATATGCAAAAACATATCAAAGATATTGCATCCAAATATATTATTCCACATGAAACAGCAGACAGTGCGTTTATGTTTATTCCGGCTGAGGCAATTTTTGCAGAAGTGCATGCAAATTATCCTGAAGTGATTGCGCTTTCTCAGCGTCTTAAAGTTTGGTTGGTTTCTCCAAGTACATTAATGGCTGTGCTCACAACGGCACGTGCCGTATTAAAAGATGATGCCACTAAGCGCCAGGTGCATATTATTCAAAAGCATCTGCAAGCACTAGCAGATGATTTTAAACGCTTTGATAAACGCATGGATAAACTTACAAAACATATTGATTTAGCACAGCAAGATGCAAGTGATGTGCATATCTCTGCTAAAAAAATTACAGGGCGCTTTCAAAAAATAGAATCCGTTGAGCTTGACACGCCATCTGAAGAGCTTGAACTAAGCAAGCTACCAAGCGACTCATAATTTATACGCTATACTCAACATAACATCATCTTATGGATAATATTATGTTGAGTATCTCTCGATTAGGATTATTGTGTTGCTTGTGTACTTTTTTGTTTTCTCCTCTTACTATTGCATCACACAATTCCTGCGACAAGATGGGCGGCATTCAGTATTGCGATTCATCCGCAGGTCGTTATGTATGCAACAACGGACGATATTCGAGTGGTTATTGTAAACGGACCGCAGTGATGGACATGCAAGCCTTTAAAGGCTGTTGTATGTGGCAAGGCGGCGTTTTAAAATATGATGAGCTATCAGGCCTTCTTATTTGCAATAATGGCGGTGTTTCTGAGATTTGTAGCTTAGGAATAGAAGAGGAAAAAGTCGCTGCCTGGTAGACAGAAACACACAAAACGGGCATAATCGACGCTTTTTGAACGCGTACGTTTATGTCCAACATCTCCAACATCTCCAATATTTCTAATTTAAAGCCCCCTATTGAGATAAAAAATCTTTTTATGTCTTATGGTGCTATTCCTATTCTTAAAGATGTGTCGCTTAAAGTACGCGCAGGCGAGTTCTTAACACTTCTTGGGCCCTCAGGATGCGGCAAAACAACACTACTGCGTTTAATTGCAGGTTTTGATGAGGCGTTGTCAGGTGAGATTTATATTCACGGACAATGTATTACAGAGCTGCCTCCGCAAAAGCGTGATGTACATACGGTATTTCAAAATTACGCACTTTTCCCACACCTAACAGTATTTGAGAATATTGCGTTTGCACTACGTTGTAAAAAAACACCTGAACAAGAAATTAATTTACGCGTTACAGAAGCCTTATCGCGCGTTCAGCTCGAATCGTTTAGTTCACGTTCAGTAAAGCAGCTTAGTGGTGGTCAGCAACAACGCGTTGCCATTGCTCGCGCTATTATTAATCGCCCTAAAGTATTATTACTTGATGAGCCTTTAAGTTCACTTGATTATCGCCTGCGTAAGACCATGCAATATGAACTAAAACAATTACAAAAAGCGTTAAATATTACATTTATTTTTGTTACACACGATCAAGAAGAAGCGTTGTCTATGTCTGATCGCATTGTGGTATTTAATCACGGCCATATTGAACAAATTGGCACACCTCGTGAAGTTTATGAAACACCTAATAATCTTTATGTGGCGCAATTTATTGGAGAAGCCAATGTGTTTGATGTGGAAGTCAAAATGCTCGAACAAGAAGATTTATTTGTAGAAATAGAAGCGCGCACACTACGCTGTAAAAATACCAATAATTATCAAGAAAATACAAAGCTGCATTTAATTATACGCCCAGAAGATATTCGCGTTTGGCATCAACATGAAGCAAATAATACCGATGAAATGCTGCCGGGTAAAATTAAAGATATTGTATATAAAGGCTCAACGGTCGATTTAAAAGTAGAGCTCTCATCTGGCCGTGTTATTAATGCATCAGAATTTTTTGATGAAGATGACGATGATTTAGCGTATGAACTCGATGAATCCGTATGGATTCAATGGTTCACAGGCTGGGAAGTGTTGCTGCCTTATGAAAACTAAATCTAAAGCGCTTTATTTTGTATATGCCTGGCTTTTTTTGTTTGGCTTTGTGCCTTTATGTTTCGTACTCATTGCAAGTGTACTTTCAAAAGATGCCATGCATTTAATTGCTTTGCCTTTTACACTGACCCACTACAAAGCCTTTTTTTCTTCTTTGATGGGACATGTGATGTTGCGTTCGCTTTTCATGGCGAGCATGACTACACTTGCATGTCTCGTGCTTGCTTATCCTTTTAGTTATTTAATGGTGCGATCAAAATATCAATCAATGCTTTTACTTTTGATTATTATTCCATTTTGGACGAGTTCGCTGGTTCGTACTTATGCACTGGTTGCGATTTTAAAATTTAATGGCATTTTAAATTTGTTGCTCTTAAAGCTGCACTTAATTAGCACCCCGCTCTCACTGCTTTATTCAAACTTTGCTGTACTGAGTGGCTTAATTTATACGCTTTTTCCGTTTATGGTACTGCCTTTATATACGAATATGGAGCGCTTTGATTTTAGATTATTAGAAGCGGCTGAAGATTTAGGTGCTAATCGTTGGACGCTGTTTACGCGTATTTTCTTGCCTAATACAACGCGCGGAATTATTTCAGGTGTTTTACTTGTGTTTTTGCCTGCCATGACGCTTTTTTATATTCCAAATGTCTTAGGTGGTGCGCGATCTATTTTGATTGGAAACTTAATTCAAAATCAATTTTTGGTTGCTGAAAATTGGCCTGCAGGAGCTGCCACTAGTGTTTTATTAACCACTATTTTATTGCTGTTATTATTTCTTTTTCGTAAACCGCAAGAGGTACGACGATGATAAAAAACGGGGCTATAAATTGGGCTAAAAAAGCGTACATGCTTTTTGTATATACGCTTTTATATTTTCCTATTTTTGTTTTAGTGTTGTACTCGTTTAATCAGGCGCGTTTTTCACTGCAATGGCATGGTTTTTCAACGCATTGGTATCATATATTATTTCAAGATAGTGAATTATGGCTCGCTTTCTTGCATTCTATTGTTTTAGGGGGGCTGTCATCTTTTATTGCAAGTGCGGCAGCATTAATTGTATGCGTGCATTTGTTTTTACAGGGCAACAAAACCAATCGTTCGCTTCAAAGTACGCTTTTAGTCTTAATTATTTTACCGGATTTATTGCTCGGCATTGCTTTATTAATATTTTTTAATATGACAGCTATTCCACTCGGATTTTTCAGTTTGCTCATCGCGCATATTACCTTTTGTTTGCCGTTTTCAATTATTGCGATTAATAGCCGTATCCATACATTAGATATTAATTTGTATTATAGCGCCCGTGATTTAGGTGCAACCCATAAAAAAGCAATTACGCATGTTTTACTACCTCTGCTTTGGCCTGCTGTGCTCAGTGCCTTTTTATTAGGATTTACCCTATCGTTTGATGATGTAATTATTAGCTATTTTGTTGCAGGCCCGGACTTTAATATTTTGCCACTCACAATTTATTCTTTGGTTCGCATGGGTGTCACACCTGAATTAAATGCGTTATGTAGCATTACATTTGTTATTTCAATGCTACTCGTGATAATTGCTTATCGCCTGTCACGGAGAGCACTATGATAAAATTAATTACTTTAATATTAACATTTTGTTTTTCATCAATATTATTTGCATCAACCAAAGTCGTCAATGTCTATTCTTGGGGCGGGGAAATCCCTAAACAACTCATTCATCAATTTGAAGAAGAAACAGGAATTCATGTTAATTTTTCGACCTATGATAACAACGAGACTTTATATGCAAAATTACATGCCTCAAATAGCGCTATTTATGATGTGATTTTGCCATCTACTTATTTTGTTGAGCGATTAACAAAACAAGGTTTTTTAAAAAAACTGGATCACACACGCCTCTCGCACTTTAAAAACTTAGATCCTGCTTTTTTAAATGCTGCGTATGATCCTAATAATCAATACAGTTTGCCACTGGTTTGGGGGGCGACAGGTATTTTTTATAATCAGCACTGGGTTAAATCAACCCCTAAAGCATGGCATGATTTATGGAAAAAAAATTGGCGTCATCAGCTGATGCTATTAGACGACCCACGTGAAATATTTTCAATTGCATTGCTAAGCTTAGGTTATTCGCCTAATGATTCAGATTCAAAGCATATTAAATTAGCATTTGAGCAGCTCAAAGCACTGATTCCTAATATTAAGCTCTTTGCGAGCGAAAGCATTCAGGCGATTCTAATCGATGAAGATGCGCATATAGGTACCGCTTGGAACGGTGATGTTTTTAAAGCGAATCAAGAAAATGATGACATACAATTTGTATTCCCCAAAGAAGGCTTTGTGATTTGGATTGATTGCTTGAGCATATTAAACAATGCCCCGCATCCGGATGAGGCCTATGCATTTGTTGATTTTTTATTAAAAGCTGAGAGTGCTGCAAATATTGCTCTATCGGAAGGACATGCGATTGCAAATCAGGCCGGTAGAGCTTTACTACCTAAGGCCATACGAGAAAACAAAACCGTATATCCATCGCCTGAAATTTTGAAGCGCGGTGTAATACAATCAGACATCAGTGAAAAAAGCTTAATACTTTACGATGAATACTGGCAAAAACTTAAATTTGCTTTTTAATGTTTCTTTAAGCTTCAATGGTTAAAGTAAGTTCATATTTGGCGTTTTAAGGACTTATTGTGGCTAATATTAATGAAAATAACATTCATGTTAATAAAAACGATGAATTTTTTATTTCTGTTGCTATGAAAAAGGGGCACACATTTCTTCTGCTTGGTGTTGTAAAAAATGGCCAACCCACTTTATTAGCAAAAATAGGTAAAGTTTTCAATTCCGATCGCAAGGATCTTTCTACTCTAGAGGTGTTGGGATTAAAGGCTAAGTGTGTTTTTTCAAGTCTAGATGCTAAACTACAAGAAGAAAATCTCTCTTTAGATGGTAAAATAAGCTACGCCGCTTTTTCTATTAATTATACTCAATATCTAGAGTTTATCGCTTCACTTTCTTTAACGCTGAGAAAAAATCAGATGCTAGCCGCTTATCAGGAAGATAAAGAAGAAAGTAACGGTAATATTACTTTAAAAAGATATGCAGTAGTGCAAGAGGACGATGTATCTATACCTCAAAAAATAAAACCAATTATTGAGCGTTCACACACTTTAAGTGTCAACAATACGTGCCGACATACGGCTGTTGAATTAATTGAATATGTTCTAGGCATTTCACATTTAACCGATAATGTATCAAGACATTATTTTATGGATTTACCGTTGACTGCGGAATTTGAAAAAGGAAAACTTAAATCAGGGCAGCATATGCATGTACTGCCTGTACCGCCTAATAAAAAGCAAGTCGTTTTAATGAAAATATATACACGCATGGAAAACATGCTTAAATTAGATCCTAATGGCGAAGTAACAATTACTAAAATGGAAGCTTTAACAAAACTGTATGAGCAACAAGCAGCATTCTTGCCTGAATGTAATCTTGCAGATGCGCTTAACAATATTCGAGAATGGAAAAAATATAATCAAGACTTAATTAGCACTTTCAGAGATAAAAGCTTTTTTGGAACATGCTTTGTTACTCGTACAGCAACATCTGCCATGGCTGATGAGTTAGAGACGCAATTAAGTAAGGCTGCAAGTAGCAGTCTAAAATAAATCTTCTTGCGTTAATCCGAGTCTATCTACCAGTAACGTCCGTAAGGTATGTAAAGCTTCTACTTGAATTTGGCGAACTCGCTCACGAGTGAGTTCAATTTCGCGCCCTACTTCTTCAAGTGTTGCTTTCTCAAAACCATGTAAACCAAAACGTCTTGCAATGACTTCTTGCTGATTCTCAGTGAGCTCACTCAATAAATCTTCGATATGTTCTCGAATGTTTTCATCTGTAAGCCATTCAGCTGGGTTTAAGCTGTTCTCATCAGCTACTGTATCTAATAATGACTTACTTTCATCATATCCAAACGGTGTATCGATTGAGGTGACTTTATCGTTTAAGCGTAGTAATTTTTGGACATCTTCAATGGGTTTATCGAGCATTTCAGCAATGTCTTCAGCCGATGGCTCGTGATCTAGTTTTTGGGTGAGTTCTCTTGCTGCTCGAAGATAAGTGTTTAGCTCTTTAACCACATGTATTGGCAAGCGAATGGTTCGCGTTTGGTTCATAATAGCGCGTTCAATGGTTTGGCGAATCCACCACGTTGCATAAGTTGAAAAACGAAAACCACGGGTTGGATCAAATTTCTCAACTGATTTCATGAGGCCTAAATTACCTTCTTCGATTAAGTCTAATAAAGGCAAACCGCGATTTAGATAACGCCTGGAAATTTTAACGACCAATCTTAAATTAGATTCAATCATTCTTTTCCGTGAATCTTCATCACCTTTTAGGGCGCGTGTCGAGTAATAAACTTCTTCTTCGGCCGTTAAGAGCGGTGAAAAACCAATTTCACTCAAATAAATTTGAGTGGCATCCATGACTTTGGATAATTCTTTTTCTGGGACTGCAGCAGTATCAGTGCTTTTATCTGAGCTTTTATCAGTGCTTTTATCTGACTTCTTTGGCATGCTGCCTCCTCATGATGTGAGAATAATCGCTTAGCTCTATTGTTGTAATGAGAGGTGGTATGTTGTCAAGCTTTTTAATGTAAATAATTTAAGGGATTAACAGGTTTACCTTGTTTTCGAATTTCGAAATGAAGCCCCCAAAAGCGTCTATTCACAACGCCTATTTCTGCGATGACAGCATCTTTTTTAATACTTTGACCTACGCGCACTAAGTTACGTTGGTTATTCGCATAGGCTGTTAAGTATTGATTATCATGTTTTAAAATAATTAAATTACCATAGCCTGGCAAACCATTCCCGGCATAAGCCACAACACCTGCTGATGCGGCGTGAATTTTTTGGCCTTTTTTACCTGCAATATCAATTCCTTTTTGGCCCTTGTTCGGAGAAAAATTAGTTGCGATGCGACCTTTAAGTGGCCAAGTCCATTGATGATTAGATAAAAAAACAGGCAATTCAGGTAGGGCATTAAGTATGGATTTAGTCTGTGGTTTTAATTGAATGACTTGCCCAACTCTGAGTTTATAAGGTGCGTTGATATGATTTAAAGTCGCGAGGTCGTGATAATCTTGGTCATATCGAAAAGCAACAGCATATAAAGTTTCACCCGCTCTTACGCTATGACGCGTTGCGTTTAGGTTGTTTTGATACCATTTGGATTCTTCAATAGGTGCTGGTTCATTACGTGTGCCACAGCCAAATAAAAACAAACAAATCACAATGATTGCAACAACTGTCCAGCCAACCCAATCAATCCAACGTCTTAAATGCCGTTCAAGCTTCTCACCAAATAAAACCAATAAAGTAGCGACCAAGAAAAATCGAGCACCTCGACCAATTAATGATGCGAGTGCAAAAGGCCAAAAAAGCATGTGCATAATGCCTGCGGTAACCGTGAAAATTTTATATGGAATGGGAGAAAAACCCGCCAGAAAAATAATCCAAATACCCCACTCAGTAAACCACCCTCTCACATGTCCGTAAGAAAGCGCATAAGACGAAGATAAAATATATGGCTCAATAATCGCCATCCCAAAAAATCCTAACAAATAACCAAAACATCCACCGAGCACAGAAAAAACAGTGGTAATGCTTGCATATTGCCAAGCGTTTTTAGGTTTTGCGAGCCCCATGGTAATCAGC
>JASJHH010000093.1:0-4919 GCA_033791145.1 Legionella sp. | reverse complement strand
GAACTGTATAAAATCTTCCTGCGTAATAATCTGTTTTAAGTTCACTAGCTGATCATTTATACCTGTTAAATAGGCGTCTACCTGAGGTGGATTTTGTTGCGCAATGGCTGATTCAATACTAATAATAGCCGTGCATGCGGCGTCGGGAAAAGAACACGCTCTTACTTTGGCGATTTGCTCTGTCGTTAAGCCAAAAGAAACATCACGAATTTGTTTTTCTTTCTTTTCAAAATACTGATCTGCAAAACAATGTGAAAATTGTTTTAAGTGTTCAATAAGCACTAATCGCCAATTATCACCTTCAGTTATTTGAAGAGTACTGACATATGCTATTAGTTCAGTCAGTGTTGTTGGTGTCAAACCATCGTTTGTTTGAGCGTCATTGAAGAGATCAAAACAAAAATCTAATCGCTCCTGCAAGCGCTCCTGAATTTCTTTAGACGGCACAGCAGGCCACATGAATAGAGCCTTTTTAATCTCATCAATAGTCAGAATATTAAACGTACTTAAATGAGGGGCAAGCAAGGTAAACTGATGTGAAAGTTCAGGATCCGGATTTATAGCAATATCATGAATACCATTTATAGCGTGTATTCCACCCACTAATCGGTAAAACTTATATTGCAGTTCAACGTATTCGTTAATACTAAGCTTTTTCCACGCACGATTTATAAAATAAAATTTTGAACCCTGATAAAAAGAGCTACGCAGATTGGTGACTAACAGACTTAATTTGTTTGATAAAATCACAAGATAATTTTGATGTATTAACTGTTTTTTAATGTGTTGGGCGGTGCTCTCTAAAAAAGCAATGTTTGGTTGCTCAGGTAATGCATGCAAACGACTAACTACGCCATCCGTGTATCCTGCTGCTTTTAAGCCGAAAGGACCGTATGTAATAACATTACATAGCGCATCCCAAGCCTCTAATTCCTGCTCTTCGTCGACAAGGCTATCTGCTGAGTGATTCTCTCGTACGGTGCTGGCCGCCAGCATTTGAATCATCTGTTCTTTCGTTGTACTACTTAATACAACCTGATTTAGACGAGCCAACGCCTTTTCATAAAAATCAATGGAGTTTCGCTTCGGTTGATATGAGATATACCGCCAAAATGAAGGCATGTTTTGGACAGATACTTCAGATATTGTTTTAACCGTATCTTCTTGTCGAAATCCATATTCAAATTTATAATTAGAATAATTACAAGATTTAAAACCTTCTTGATTCAAGTTCATATCTGGTCGAATAAATCCACATGGCCGTTGATCACGCGCATAATCAGTAATAGCACGAATCGCCTCATGACTTTTCATTAAAGGTAATTGAGGAATGGCCCGCCATTGTTTAGTGACGTCAGTGGCCTTCAAGCGAGGATTGGATAAAACCGTTTCCCAACGCCCAAGTAACACGATGGGATTCCCTTCTTCTATCAGTAAATTAAAAGCAAAATCAGGAGCATAATAATCAAGTCCCATCTCTTGAATGATATTTGAAAAACGAATGAAAGCATCTTTTAATTGCGACTCAGTACAATAAACACCTAATGACGAAGTACGTTTTTTTTGAAGAAATGCATACCAAGCAGCTTGTGGTCCACTAAAAGGCGAGGCTTCCGTAGGTGCTGCATTCAATTCGTCTTGCGTCATTAACGTTAAGGCCAAAAGATTGTTGTCGTCTTTGGGTTGAAACTGGGCATAGTATTGATTGTAATGCAGGACATCACATACACCGCCACCTATAGGATTTTTCGTTAACAGGAATCCTGATGGCAAGTGTTGAAAGTCAACGCCACTACTGAACTGCACGTGATGTTTTAGAATTTTCTCACATGAATCGATAGTTAAATAACGGACGTGTGGATTATCCATGCCGTCTTTAGCAGCTCCGCGATGCGGATAATTGCCAAACAAAACATCCCACAATTGATAATCTTTATCGGATAAGCGGCCCCCACCTCGGTGTTGGCGCAACAGTTCCATAAATTTATTTTTATCGACCAATTGGATTGGATGGTCTGGTGCAGTGTGAGCCTCTTCTTGGGTTTCAATATCCGTTGAGATTTCACTAACATATTCGACTTGCACGGCTACATATTCTTTAGGCATCACAATCTACCAGCTAAATTTATGATGTTTTAATTATAGGCTAAGTGCTTATTTATATCAAAGGCTTTACTGTGGATTTTTTGCGGTGCTCTTGCCATGCAAAACAGATAGATTAGTAATTGATGGATGTTATCTTTATAATTATGAATTCTAATTAAGGAATCGTTTTACTATGTCATTAAAGACCTTTTTTTATCGAGGATGGAAAAAATTCAAGAAATTTTATAATGCTTCTTCAGAAAATAGAATAGGTTTTTATAATATGTTGGGGTTTATTGTTGTCCCGATAGTTGGTATGACCATTTTATACATTGTTGTTAATATTTATTGGATACCGTAGGCCTATTTTAGATTTACATTTGATTGATTTCTTTAGGAGTATAAATATGGGCATGCTAGTCAATGGCGAATGGCAGGATGTATGGTATGACACGCAAAGCACCGACGGTCGCTTTGAGCGTAAAGCACCAAGTTTTCGTAATTGGGTGACTAAAGATGGCAGTGCAGGACAATCAGGTATCAGTGGTTTTAAAGCTGAGCCTTATCGTTATCATTTGTATGTCTCTTTAGCGTGTCCTTGGGCGCATCGCACCATTATCTATCGCAAACTCAAAGGTTTGGAAGACATGATATCCATGTCGGTAGTGAATGCTTTTATGGGGGACGAAGGTTGGACATTTGCACCTGGCGAAGGCGTAGTAGCTGATCCGATTTTGAATGCCACTCACGTTCATGAAATTTATACGGCAGCACAGGCCGATTACACGGGTCGAGTAACGGTGCCAATTTTATGGGATAAGAAAAAAAACACCATTGTCAGTAATGAATCGCCTGAAATTATACGTATGTTTAATTCTGAATTTGATGAAGTAGGCGCCTTACCCGGTGACTTTTCACCACCAGAATTGTTAAGCGAAATAGATAAGCTAAATGAATTCATCTATCCAGCGATTAATAACGGTGTGTATCGTGCTGGTTTTGCCACCACGCAAGAAGCTTATGACGAGGCAGTAGCTGAAGTATTTAATGCTTTAGATGCCTTAGAATTGCGTTTATCGACTCATCGTTATTTAACGGGAGGCACAATCACCGAAGCAGACTGGCGTTTATTTACCACATTGGTTCGTTTTGACGCGGTCTACGTGGGTCATTTTAAATGTAATTTACGTCGTATCGTCGACTACCCAAGTATTTGGGGATATTTACGGGATTTGTATCAAGTACCTGGCATTTCTGAAACAGTGGCAATGGATTACATTAAAGCGCATTACTATGGTAGCCATGAAACCATTAATCCAACGCGCATCATACCTAATGGGCCCTTGATTGACTTTAGTATACCGCATGGCCGCGAACGATTAAGCGGTTAAGTCTTTTTTTTCATGAAAAGTAAAGGAGGTCATCGATAACCAAGATCCCAGAAAGAATTTTGCCAGTGAGTAATTGTTCCGTTATC
Source organism: Legionella sp. (assembly GCA_033791145.1). GTDB lineage: Bacteria > Pseudomonadota > Gammaproteobacteria > Legionellales > Legionellaceae > JAALKW01. Next base: position 1,357 of record JASJHH010000093.1, on the reverse strand, counting down.
ACCACATGCAGGGCAGTGCCAAACAATATTAACGAGATCTAAATCAATCGATGAATCGATGTTGCCCTGACATCTATTTTTATACGTTCCGCCCCAGCACCTCACATTGAAGCGTGGAGCAAGTTTTTGCTCAGTGGTAGCGTTAGATACAATATTTCCTAATTTTTCAGCTAATTTTATTGCTTGTTTTGGTAAGCAAGTAGGACTGACGCCATGTTCATTAAATAAATGCGTTAAGTTGGTAGCAAAGCTTTGACTCATATTTTTTTTCCAGGAGATATCAATCACAATTACAATTTATAACTAACTAAAAAATATTATAACACATGTGCCACGAGGTAAGGAGTTGTATACCCCGAGAAGCCAAAGTCAAGTGATGTAAAATTCGCATTTTGAATTCTATTGAGTATATTTAAAGTAAGGCATACTAAATAATCTAGTCTTTGTTATGCATAAATACGGCATTTTTAACACGGTGTGGAATGATGGATTAGGCGATTTCACACACTTTGTTGAAATTCTTCAAGCATTAAAATCTAATCCCTATTTCCAGGGCGTTGAATTTTTGCCAATTATTTACTTTGATGAGCGTGGAAAGCCAGCAAACAAAAAAATAGTGTCTGATACATTAGTTAAGATGGGGTATGCAGATGCTCTTTTTGGTATTCAAGCTGATCATGAAGTCTTTAGTTCAAATGTACAGATTCAAGAGCAGATTAAAGCGCTTGATCAAGTTATTGTTATTTCATGCGATCTAGGAGATTTGCTTGTGTTATATGGGGCTTATTTGAAAAAAGAAATCCCCATTAAGTTAATTGCGGAGCATGAAGCAGAGATTTTTTTTCCTAAATTTATAATCCAAGATGCGTTTATAACCGAAGCTTCTCTTGGGTTATCTCATCACGCAAGCGGGATTAAAGTTAAACCATTAGACCCCATGCAACCTAAAAAAGCATGGGGAATAATAGAAAACGCACATCCTAATTTTTCAAAGAAGCTACTGGAATCGACGGACTCGGATAGTTTTGATTCTTTTTTTAAACAAAATATTATTGTACCGGCCTATTTTAATAAAGACGCTGATTTTCGAATATTTTTGAACCGATTAGCGATAGCTCAATCTGAATTTAAGGATAAAGATATTGTTATTTATCATTCGGGCAGTACTCTTTCTGAGTATGAAGATTTAGGTAATTTACAAAAAATACAACTGATGTTAAATGCCACATCGATTAAAGAAATTCAAATGATTAAGCCAGAAGAAGATACGAGCCTTATGCTTCAATGTAATCCAGAGGGAACACAAACGATCCGTATTTTTAATGGATTTTATTTAAACAACCTTTCGTTTGATGCG
>JASJHH010000092.1:0-9034 GCA_033791145.1 Legionella sp. | reverse complement strand
GCAGCTTTAATCGTGGTTGCAAGCCCACGAAACTCAAGCTTACTAAAAATAAACGGCTTAAAGAGCTCCAGCGCCATTTTTTTAGGCAAACCGCACTGATGCAACATAAGTGTCGGTCCAACTACAATCACTGAACGCCCTGAATAATCCACTCGTTTTCCAAGTAAATTTTGACGGAAACGACCTTGTTTTCCTTTAATCATATCTGCAAGTGATTTCAAGGGACGTTTATTACTGCCGGTAATCGCCCGTCCGCGTCGACCATTGTCTAACAAAGCATCTACAGCTTCTTGCAACATGCGTTTCTCATTACGCACAATAATATCAGGTGCATTTAAATCTAATAAACGCTTTAGACGATTGTTTCGATTAATCACTCGTCGATATAAATCATTCAGATCTGATGTCGCAAACCGTCCACCATCTAAAGGCACTAAAGGTCGTAAATCTGGTGGTAAAACCGGTAACACTTCAAGCACCATCCACTCAGGCTTGTTTCCTGACGCTTGAAATGCTTCGAGTAATTTTAAACGTTTTGTTATTTTCTTAGACTTCGTTTCTGAGTTAATTCCTGGCAATTCTTCCCGAAGTGTTTTAATTTCTTCATCAATATCAATTTGACGCAATAAATCACGAACGGCCTCAGCCCCCATTCGCGCATCAAATTCATCACCATGCTCCTCCATTGCATCCAAATAGGCTTCATCATTGAGCAATTGACCTCGCTCAAGTTCTGTCATCCCCGGCTCAACAACAACAAAGGCTTCAAAATATAAAACACGCTCGATGTCTCTTAGCGTCATATCAAGTAATAAACCAATCCGAGAAGGCAATGATTTTAAAAACCAAATATGAGCAACAGGACTTGCTAGTTCAATATGCGCCATTCTGTCTCTACGCACTTTTGCTAAAGCAAGCTCCACACCACATTTTTCACAAATTACACCACGATGTTTTAATCGTTTATATTTTCCACACAAACACTCATAATCTTTAATTGGTCCAAAAACCTTTGCGCAAAATAAACCGTCTCGCTCAGGTTTAAAAGTTCTATAATTAATGGTTTCTGGTTTTTTTACTTCACCATAAGACCAAGATCGAATGAGTTCAGGAGATGCAAGACGAATTTGAATTTCATCAAATTCTTCAGTGTGCCCTTGTTGCTTGAGCATGCCAAGCAAATCACTCATTAACGGTGCTTTTTTCATTGGTTCGATGCTAGCCAAGTTTATGTCTCCAATTATGTTTTAGCGTGGTCTAACTCAATATCTATCCCAAGCGCACGAATTTCTTTCAACAATACATTAAACGATTCAGGCATCCCTGGATTCATTTGATGGTCACCATCTACAATGTTTTTATACATTTTAGTTCTTCCAGCGACATCATCTGACTTAACCGTCAGCATTTCTTGTAATGTATAAGCAGCGCCCTAAGCTTCTAAAGCCCAAACTTCCATTTCTCCAAAGCGTTGCCCACCAAATTGAGCCTTACCGCCCAATGGTTGTTGTGTTACTAAACTATAAGAACCTGTCGAACGCGCATGCATTTTGTCATCAACCAAGTGATTTAATTTTAGAATATACATATATCCAACCGTCACAGGGTTATCAAACAAACGTCCCGTACGCCCGTCAACTAACATGGTTTTCCCGTTTTCTGGCAATTCCGCAAGCTTCAGCATTTTCTTAATTTCAGCTTCGGACGCACCATCAAATACAGGTGTTGCCATCGGAACACCTGTTCGAAGATTTTGGGCTAATACCATTAGCTCAGGATCAGATAGACGCTCAAGTTCTACGCGTTTTCGCGTGTCATGATTGTAAATTTCACCTAAATAGTTTCGAAGCTTAGCAATTCCTGCTTTATTATCTATCATGTCAGCAATACGATGACCTAATCCTTTTGCTGCCAAACCAAGATGCGTTTCTAACACTTGTCCGATATTCATCCTTGATGGAACACCTAAAGGATTTAAAACAATATCAACTGGCGTCCCATCTTCAAGGTGAGGCATATCTTCCATTGGAACAACAATCGAGATAACCCCTTTATTTCCATGACGACCGGCCATTTTATCACCCGGTTGAAGACGTCGTTTAACCGCCAAGTAAACTTTAACTATTTTAAGAACACCTGGTGCTAAGTCATCCCCTTGTGTGATTTTTTTACGGTTTTCAGTAAATCGCGTTTCGATTTCTTTTACTAAATCATCTAACTGCTTAGATACCTGCTCAAGCTGTTGACTCGCTTGATCTTCTTTCAGATGAATGCTGAGCCATTTTTCTTCTCGCAATTGATCAAGATACGCTGCTGTAATTTTTGTCCCTGACTTAAGACCATCGGGTCCGCCGGTTGCTATTTTACCCAACAACAAATGACGAAGCCGTTGATAAATATCTTCTTCGCGAATTCTACGCTCATCAGTTAAATCCTTTCGTGCGCGAGCCAAGTGCTCTTCTTCGATACTTTTTGCACGTGCATCTTTCTCTAAGCCATCTCGCGTGAAGACTTGGATGTCAATCACTGTCCCATTCATGCCTGACGGAACACGTAAAGATGAATCTTTAACGTCAGAAGCCTTTTCACCAAAAATAGCTCTTAATAGTTTTTCTTCTGGTGTCAGCTGTGTTTCACCTTTAGGGGTCACTTTTCCAACTAAAATTTCGCCAGCACTCACTTCAGCGCCGACATAAACCACACCAGATTCATCTAAATTAGATAATGCTGACTCACCGACATTCGGAATATCAGCCGATACTTCTTCTGAACCTAATTTGGTATCTCGTGCAATACATGTTAATTCTTCAATATGAATTGTGGTAAATCTATCGTCCTGAATCACGCGTTCATAAATAAGAATGGAATCCTCAAAGTTATAACCATTCCAAGGCATAAAGGCGACCAGTAAATTTTGCCCTAATGCAAGTTCACCCATATCCGTACATGGCCCATCAGCCAAAATATCACCACATTGAATCTTATCGCCGTTGCTAACAATTGGTCTTTGATTAATACATGTGTCTTGGTTTGAACGAGAGTATTTTGTTAAATTATAAATATCAACACCCGTCTCTCCAGCCAACGTTTCATCTTCATTCACGCGAACCACAATACGAGAAGCATCAACCAAATCAATCACACCGCCTCGTTTAGCCACCACACAAACACCTGAATTAGATGCAACCACGCGCTCCATTCCTGTACCAACCAACGGCTTTTCAGCACGTAGCGTTGGCACGGCCTGACGTTGCATATTCGAGCCCATGAGCGCCCTATTTGCATCATCATGCTCTAAAAATGGAATCAGTGATGCCGCAACAGAAACAATCTGTTTTGGCGAAACATCCATATAATTTACTTTGTCAGGTGTTGTTAAAGAAAATTCATTCTGATGACGGCAAGGGACAAGATCATCCAAGATTTTTCCGTTTTTATCTAACGTAATACTTGACTGTGCAATATACTGATCAACCTCAGAAATAGCCGACAAATACTCAACTTCATCTAACACTCGTCCATCAACCACCTTAAGACATGGTGTTTCAATAAAGCCATAACTATTGGTTCGTGCGTAAACAGACAGTGAATTAATCAAGCCAATATTAGGCCCCTCAGGGGTTTCAATCGGGCAAACACGACCATAATGCGTCGTATGGACATCACGCACTTCAAAACCTGCTCGTTCACGCGTTAAACCACCCGGCCCAAGCGCTGAAACACGACGTTTATGGGTCACGCCCGAGAGTGGATTCACCTGATCCATAAATTGTGACAATTGACTCGAACCAAAAAACTCTTTAATTGCTGCTGAAACAGGTTTTGCATTGATTAAATCTTGTGGCATTAAATTTTCTGATTCGGCTAAGCTCAAACGCTCTTTAACCGAACGCTCAACACGCACCAAGCCCACTCGAAACTGATTTTCTGCCATTTCACCGACACTTCGAACACGTCGATTACCAAGATGATCAATATCATCTACAACACCAATACCATTTCGAATATTAATCAATGTTTTCATTACATCTAAAATATCAACTTTTTCTAATGTGCCTAAACCTGTATCATCTTGCCGTCCCACTCGACGGTTAAACTTCATTCGACCTACCGCTGACAAATCATAGCGATCTTCTGAGAAAAAGAGATTTTTAAATAAAGCTTCTGCTGCTTCTTTAGTCGGTGGCTCACCAGGACGCATCATTCGATAAATTTCAACTAACGCTTCAAGCGGTGTTGTCGTCGAATCAACACGCAATGTATCCGAAAGATAAGAACCATGATCCAAGTCATTCGTATAAATCATTTCAAAACGAGAAATACCTTGGTCTAATATTTGCTCTAAAATTTCAGCCGTTATTTCTGAGTTTGCAAGCGCTAACAACTCACCTGTCGTGGTATCAATAATTCCTTTCGCTAATGCTTTTCCAATTAAATAATCTCGCGGAACCACCAAGTCTTTCATCTTGGCTTTTTCCATTGCTTTAATATGACGGGTTGTAATTCGTCGACCGTCTTCAACTAATATTTCTTTTGAATCAGGTAATTTAATATCAAACAAAGCAATCTCACCACGCAAACGCGCAGGTATTAATTCAATATGAAACTCACCGTCTTTAATATGACAAATGGTTGAGTCAAAAAATTCAGATAAAATAGATTCAGTATCATAACCGAGAGCGCGTAATAAAATAGTTGCAGGCAACTTACGACGCCGGTCAATTCGAACAAACAAACAATCTTTCGGGTCAAACTCAAAATCTAACCAAGAGCCACGATAAGGAATAATACGAGCAGAATAAAGCAATTTCCCGGAAGAATGTGTTTTACCTTTATCATGCTCAAAAATAACACCTGGCGAACGATGTAATTGAGAAACAACCACTCGCTCCGTACCATTGATAACAAATGTGCCTACATCCGTCATCAGGGGCATTTCACCCATGAAAACATCTTGCTCACGGATATCTTTAACCGGTTTAGGATCACCTGATGCTTCTTTATCTAAAACAATCAAACGCACTTTAACGCGAAGTGGAGCTGAATAAGTTAAGCCTCGTAATTTACATTCACGGACATTAAAAGCCGGCGCGCCTAATTTATAACTGACATATTCAAGTCTTGCATTCCCTGAAAAACTTTGAATAGGAAAAACTGAAATAAAAGCAGCTTCCAACCCTGTATTAGATTTTACATCTGCTGCAGTAGGTGATTGAATGAAATCTTCATATGATTTCAATTGAATATCTAGAAGATTAGGGATGGCCATTTTTTCAGCATGGCTGCCAAAGCTTTTGCGAAATCGTTTTTTCTCAGCATAGGAATATTGAGGGTTAGCAATTGCTACGGCCATAAGGTGTCCTCTTCAATGTTTGAACGTCAATAGGTCTAATCGTTTTGTCTTTTTAAACACGCAAACCCAGTCATAGCACATACTATAACCGGGTTATTACACGAATTTTATCTGTTTTATTTTACGTCAACAGATGCGCCAGCTTCTTCGAGTTGTTTTTTCATATCTTCTGCTTCAGCTTTAGGTAAACCTTCTTTTACAGTAGAAGGTGCGCCTTCAACTAAATCTTTCGCTTCTTTCAAGCCTAAGCCTGTCAATGCACGAACGACTTTAATTACAGATACTTTGTTGGCACCAAAACTAGTCATGACAACGTCAAACTCTGTTTTTTCTTCAGCTGCTGCTGCCGCTGCTGGTGCTGCAACTGCTGCAACTGCTGATGCTGCAGATACGTTAAACTTCTCTTCCATTGCTTCGATTAAATCAACAACTTCAATTACTGACATGTTGCCAATTGTGTCTAAAATTTCATCTTTTGAAACAGCCATGATTACTCGCTCCTCATATTAAATTGGTTTAACCTGCTTTTTGATCTTTAATCGCTACCACTGTCCGCACAAGTTTACTATGCGGCGCTGCCAAAGTTCGAACAAACTTCTCAATAGGTGCTTTCATCACAGCCATTAAGGTTGCCAAAGCTTGATCACGTGTTGGGAGGCTTGCAATTGCATCTAAATGCTCAGCAGTATATGCCTTTCCATCAAGCGCTAAGGCTCTAACTTTTAGTTTATCGCAGCTTTTCGCAAAGTCTTTTAATAAACGAGCTGCATCTCCGGGAGATTCCATCGACAAAGCAAGAAACAAAGGACCAACTAAAGCATCATCCAAACAAGCGAAAGGGGTTTCGTTAAATGCTCGTCGTGTCAACGTATTAGGCACTACACGAAGGTAAACACCTTGTGCACGCGCTTTTTTACGAAGCTCCGTCATTTCATTAACAGAAATACCCCGATAATCAGCAAGAACAGCCGAAATAGCATTAGAGGCAGCAGAGGCTACTTCTTCAACCACGACTTTTTTTGCACTTAAAGTCAACGTCACGTCACTGACTCCTTGCGTTATTCAAATCTCGTAAGATTTGACGGTTATGGTGGTTAGCTATAATGCGCATTGCAAAACAATTGCTTTATAATTCATTCCACCGTCTGCGCAGGATATTAAGCATTTGCATGCACCTGCGGTCTTCGACGACATGGAACTGAAGTCTATGTCGTGAAAGCATTTAAAACGGCCCGAGAGTCTACACGGGAATGGTGGCAAGATCAATAGCCACACCAGGCCCCATGGTTGTAGACAAGGTTAGTTTCTTAAGATATACACCTTTAGCTGAAATAGGTTTCGCTTTTTTAAGATCAGACAACAATGCTGTAATATTTTCAGCAATGTCTGCTTCTTTAAAATCAATTTTACCAACGCTACAATGTATGATGCCGTTTTTATCAGTACGATAGCGTACTTGTCCTGACTTAACATCAGTCACAGCGGCTTCAACATTCATGGTCACCGTACCCACTTTTGGATTCGGCATAAGACCTCGAGGTCCAAGAATTTGACCTAATTGCCCTACAATTCGCATTGAGTCAGGCGTAGCAATAACCACATCAAATGGCATGTCACCTGATTTTATTTGCTGAGCTAAATCTTCAAAACCAACGATATCAGCACCTGCTTTTTTTGCTTTTTCCGCATGCTCGCCTTGCGCAAATACAGCTACACGGACTGTTTTCCCTGTACCTTTAGGTAGGCTTGTTGCTCCTCGGACCATTTGGTCTGATTTGCGTGAGTCGATTCCTAAATTCACAGCAATGTCCAGTGCTTCTTTGAAATTTTTACTCGTAAAGCTCTTGAGCAATGTCACAGCGTCTGAAAATGAATATATTTTGCCTGGTGTTATTTTTTTTTTGTATTTCTTTCTGTTTTTTAGTTGCTTTACTCATGGCTTATCTCCTACGCAGCATCATCTGATGATTGATCTAAACCTTCAACGTCAATCCCCATACTACGTGCTGTACCCGCAATAACACGAACAGCCGCATCAAGATCTGAAGCCGTTAAGTCTGGTTCTTTTGTTTTCGCAATTTCTTCAAGTTGCGCGCGATTTAACACAGCAACTTTATCTTTATTAGGAACACCGCTGCCCTTTTGAATCCCTGCTGCTTTTTTAAGCAAAACAGATGCGGGTGGTGTTTTTAAAATAAAAGTGAAACTTCTATCGGCATAAACAGTAATCACTACAGGAATAGCTAACCCTGCTTCCATTTGTTGTGTCGCCGCATTAAATGCCTGACAGAACTCCATGATGTTCACACCACGTTGTCCTAATGCAGGACCAACAGGTGGACTTGGATTTGCTTTTCCTGCTGGAATTTGCAGCTTAATATATGCTTCTACCTTCTTTGCCATGATAACTCCTCGCGGGTATAACGCTTGCAGAAAACACAAGCTCCCCTATATATATTAGGTTTTCTCAACCTGACTGAACTCAAGCTCAACCGGTGTTGAACGACCAAAAATCAAAACCGAAACACGCAAACGGCTTTTTTCATAGTTGACTTCTTCTACCACACCATTAAAGTCCACAAAAGGACCTTCTGTAACGCGAATGACTTCACCAGGCTCAAATAAGATTTTCGGCCTTGGTTTAGTCACACCTTCTTCCATGCGCTGCATAATTTCATTGGCTTCTTTTTCAGAAATAGGTAAAGGCGTTTGGCCTGTGCCACCAATAAAACCTAACACGCGAGGAATAGCACGAATCATATGCCATGTCTCGTCATCCATCACCATATTAACCAACACATAGCCTGGGAAAAACTTTCGCGTGCTTTTTCGCTTCTGCCCTGCCCGAATCTCAACCACTTCTTCAGCAGGAACCACAACCTCGCCAATTTTAGACTCAAAATGATTAAATTCTGTACGAGAATTAATTTCACGCATCACAAAGTTTTCATACCCTGAGTATGCATGAACAACGTACCATTGTTTTACTTTCTGCTCTTCCACAGTCATATCAACCCAAGTGCGTTATTTTTCCAATGGCCCACATCATAACAGAATCAACACCCCAGAGGATAAACCCTGTTGCGCCAACCATCAACATCACAATCGATGTTGTTTGCACCGTTTCCTGACGCGTAGGCCAAACCACTTTCTTTAACTCTGTTTGTGCTTCTTTTGCAAAAACAAAAACGGCCTGTCCTTTCTTCGTGAAGAAAGCAAGCGCCAAACTAGATACCAACCACACCAACCAAGCAAGCACTTCAATTGGACCTGCCAAATGCAACAGATAGGTCGCAGCAAAAGCCATTGCTGTTACTAAAGCAACACCGCCCCATAAAAGAGCGTCATGTGTTTTTGTTTTAAGCTCTATTTTATTTTTCATAACCCATCAAGCTGGTTGGCAGGCCAGGAGGGAATCGAACCCCCAACCTGCGGTTTTGGAGACCGCCGCTCTGCCAATTGAGCTACTGGCCTATACACGTAAGCAACGAAGAAACTCTTCGATGCTTACACAACAACTTCAAAATCATCAAACAAAACTTACTCGATGATTTTTGTAACAACACCCGCACCTACGGTACGGCCACCTTCTCGAATTGCAAAACGAAGCCCTTCATGCATAGCAATCGGTGCTTGTAATGACACTTCGACATTTACATTATCGCCAGGCATTACCATTTC
>JASJHH010000091.1:0-2821 GCA_033791145.1 Legionella sp. | reverse complement strand
TGTGTAATTTTTGTTACATTTCCCATGCTTTAAATACTACGGCTAGTTTGAAAAAACTCATAACGTCAACATCATACGCCTGCTGTTAGTTTTTACAATAAAAGTAATATTTCAATGCTATCAATAATATTCAGGTCGGACTGGTTGAGTTTATAGACCTACACGACTTTCGTTACGAGGGTGGAACCCCCATAAACAGTGGCTCTCAGATTCCAGTGGTAAACAATAAATATAAACATATCCATGTAACCGAGTATCCGGATGCACGAATATAGTGCTAGGGAAGTCTGTAAAGAATGGTGACTGGCAGGATACGTGGGGTTGAATAGGTTTTAGTGGGGACCCTTACATGGTGAATGTTCTTTTGTCTGGATTTAATTCATTAATAGTTGTGCCGTTGAAAAAAGCCGCCGGCTGAATAATCAGCGGTTATTTATCGAAAATGATCTAAAACAAAAGACCAGATTGTTGTGAATTTATAGTAATATCTTTTTTAATTAATGGATGTCCTTATTTGTTATGCACCGGGGTTGGCATGGCCTTAATTCTGTTAATTTCACTCAATATTTCTTTCTTTTCTGTTTCATTATTACTTAGCTTCAAAGCGACACTGTAATCCGCTAATGCTTTTTCATTACTACCTAGACCTAAATATGCTTTTGCTCTGGAAATATAGTAATCCTGCGTTTCTGCGCCATTAATAAACGCACGATTGATCAAAAAAAATCGTTATAATATCTTATTGCTGGAATAAATTACATCAGGGTGGATGATATGAAGTGGTTTATATACGTATTGGTTTTATTGTTACCAATGCATTCATCGGCAGATGATTTTGATGATGCAGAAGAGATGTCTATTACGAATGCCAAAATATTCGTTAAAAAATATCCGATTGTTAAAAATAAAGTTGATGAGATCGGGCTGATTAATCTATGGCAACGCATTCATGGCTTGCAAAATTTGATCAGTGTTTGGGATTCTAACCGTGAGGCATTTGAACGAGAAGGTCCTGATGAGCTTCGACTCTGGCAGATACGTCAGCGCATATGGTCACATAAGTTGCATGCCAAATACATAGGTAACGATGAACAGGTGAAAGCCCTGGTTGATATTATACAGTTACATGCAAATATTGCGGGTCGTTATATGAATGAAGAAATCAACTATTCACCTTATGCAGATATAGCTGGTTTTGCAATATTGTCCGGGCGTTATTTTGCTAAAAACATCTGGATTAAATATGGCAAATGTAAAAGAAAGAAAAAGGCCGAAGATAAGCTTTTTATGTGAGGCTAACTAGTCGATCCTGAAATATCCATCTCAAGCATTTAAACACACAACAGATCGTGTTTGGGAAAGATGGTTTCCATGACTAATTTTGGTTGTATAAAACTTTGAAGCCAAAAAATAACCTCCCTCATCCACTTTTTGAAGTTGAAGGCAGCTGCTGCCATAATCAAGTTAATTTGATCACCAGCAAAGCCTTTTAGGAAGTTTCTTTTCAGTCGATGATCACTCTTTAAGTGACCAATCACCGGTTCAATTCCGGCACGTCGTCTAAAGCGTTTTTGAGCCAACTCCTTAGCGTCAATTGATGCATTTTTTCTGGCGGGCTTCGGTGTTACTATTTGCGTATCGTTCACTTTTGATTTTCCCCGGTAGCCGCGATCGCCAATACCAATGGTAGGAACTCGACCTAATAAACGGTTTACCTGCGCCAGGACATCCGGTACCGTGTGCCCGTCAAAAACATTGCTCTCAAACGCCAGTGCACCAATAATAATGCCCGAGTCTCGCGTGGTCGTTATTGATGCCTTAGTGCCAAACTCATAACGTTGATGCGCCTTACCTTTGCTCATGCAATAGATGTGGGGCTCATGCAAACTGTATAGCTTGTTTTTATCTCCTCGCTTTTGATTAAGCATGCGTTGATACAAGGCAAACCTTTCGCGGTGGGTTTCAAGTTGCTCTAATGTAATTTTACGCTGTATTGCCCGAAGCAATCGACCACTGATTGTTTTTAAGCGCTTAACGGCATGGCGGGCACGCTTGCGATTCTTAGGGTGCGTTGCAAAGCGTGTGTGCAGCTTGAGCCGCTTCACTTCTTTTTCATACGTACGAGTCAAGCCAATCTTTTCTTTGCGTGCAATCTTCAGCAAATGTTTGATAATTTTTCGATATTGTTTAGCGTCGGTAGGAAAGGTAACGTTCTTTTCCTGTACCGTTGTATCAATGCACATTTCATCTTCAGCTATTTTTTCCTGGTGCATGGCGATTGATACCGCCAATATTTTTTCATGCCCAGAGCTACCTATGCGGTTTCTAAATTTCGTTAAGCTCGTTGGGTCGCAGGAGAGTTTCCATTGAAATTCAACTTCACCGGTAAAAGCCTGGTAGTAAGGATTTTGTACCCAGCGTTGCACCAGAACTTCATCAGACAAGTTTTCCATGTGTTTTAAAATGGATAAACCCACCATCAAACGGATGTGTTTTGAAGGCTTGCCTAAATGCGAATATAGCGGTGAAAATTCATCATCAAAAACAGACCAATCAATCTGTTCTGACAACTGCAGCAGGGGATGTTTTGGATTGAGCTGATCAATTAAATCAGCAAATAAAAAATTACCCTGGTTGGTATTTGGTGTCGATGGTTTACTCAATGCTCACCTCTGATTCGTCCAGTTTTTTTTGTTTTAACGGCTTTTCTGGACGTTTATTCTAACACTTTTTACTGGTTATTCGTTGAAATACAGTGGGTTATGTATATTTCAGGATCGACTAATTACAGAAACAAAGAATCGCTCAGACCATAATATAC
>JASJHH010000090.1:0-6930 GCA_033791145.1 Legionella sp. | reverse complement strand
TGGTATAAATACGCCGATTTTAACGACACACACGGTTCGTCACGTCATGCGGGGTCCTCATTAAAAAAAGGGGTGCATGATGGGAAGCGTGGAAGCCTAACCCTGGAGAAAGAGCAATGGCTGTAAGTATGAGAGAACTGCTTCAAGCAGGTGCACATTTTGGACACAGAACCCGTTATTGGAACCCTAAAATGGACCAATATATTTTCGGTTCACGTAATAAAATTCATATTATTAATCTTGAAAAAACATTACCTATGTTGAATGACGCGATTAATCATGTTGGACGTTTAGCATCTAATAAAGCAAAAATTTTATTTGTTGGTACAAAACGTGCAGCACAAGATTCAATTCGTGAAAACGCGATTCGTTGTGATATGCCTTATGTTGACCATCGTTGGTTAGGTGGCATGCTTACCAATTATAAGACCGTTCGTCAGTCTATCTTTCGTTTGAAAGAATTAAAGAAAATGCGTGACGAAGGCAAATTCGAAGGCATGATTAAAAAAGAAGCTTTAATGTTGACCCGTGAGCTTGAAAAATTAGACCAAAGTTTGGGTGGTATTGAAAATATGTCAGGTTTGCCTGATGCTTTGTTTGTTGTTGATGTTGGGTTTGAACATATTGCTGTTGAAGAAGCACGTCGCTTAAAAATTCCAGTGATTGGCGTTGTGGATACGAATCATGATCCAGATAATATTGATTATGTGATTCCTGGTAATGATGACTCTATGCGTGCTGTTGATATGTATGTTCGCTCAATTGCAGATGCGATTATAGACGTACAAAAAGGCGACACCACAGGTGGCGTAGATGAATCTGAGTTTGTTGAAGTATCAGATGAAAAATCAGAAAAATCAGCACCAGCCAAAAAATCAGCAAAACCAGCGGCTAAAATTGAAACTAAAAAAGAAAGTATTGCTAAAAAAGCAGCTGCACCTAAAGCTGAAGTAAAAAAAGCTGAGCCTAAGAAAGCAGCAGCGCCTAAAGCGGCAGAAAAAAAAGCAGCTGAATAAGCACTTAACACAATATTTAGTATTTAATTTAGTATTTAGAGCGGTTTTACACCGCTCTTTTTTGGAGAATAAATATGTCAATTACTGCGGCCATGGTGAAAGAGCTACGTGAACGCACGGGCGCGCCTATGATGGAATGCAAGAAGTTTTTGGTTGCAACCGATGGTGATATGGAAAATGCAATTCTTGAATTGCGAAAAGCAGGTCAAACGAAAGCTGATAAGAAAGCAGATCGTGTGGCTTCAGAAGGGATTATTGTTTTTGCTGCATCAGACGATGCACGTCGTTCGGTGTTGGTTGAAATTAATAGTGAGACTGATTTTGTTGCACGTGATTCAAATTTTTTGGATTTCTCACAGCAAGTGGCTACTGCAGCGCTCGCTTGTGGTTCAACCGATGTAAATGCTTTGTTAGCCATGCAATTAGCTGACGGAACAGTGGATGAAGCACGTCGTGCCTTGATTGCTAAAATTGGTGAAAACATTCAAATTAGACGCATTGCGTTTGTTGAATCAGGTGAGGCCGTTGGTGGTTATTTACATGGTTCACGGATTGGTGTTTTGGTTTCTATGAAAAATGGCAGCGAAGCATTAGCGAAAGATTTAGCGATGCATATTGCAGCGAGTAAACCACTTGTTGTGAGTACAGAAGAAGTACCTGCTGATGAAATTCAACGTGAGCGTGAAATTTTTGTAGCCCAAGCACGTGAAAGTGGAAAACCTGATGCGATTATCGAAAAAATGGTTGATGGCCGGATTAAAAAGTTTTTAGCCGAAGTCAGCTTAGTCGGTCAGCCATTTGTTAAAAATCCAAATCAAACAGTCGCTGAGCTCTTAAAAGCAGAAAATGCAGAAGTGCTTTCGTTTACACGCATTGAAGTGGGTGAAGGCATTGAGAAAAAAGAAGATAATTTTGTGGCAGAGGTGATGTCACAGGTTCGCGACGCATGAGTGAATCCACTAAAGCACCTTTGAAATACAACCGCGTACTCCTTAAATACAGTGGTGAAGCACTGATGGGGCGTGCAACTTCTGGCATTGATTCTAACGTTTTAGATAGAATGGCAAAAGAAGTTGCAGAGTTGATTGCCATGGGTGTTGAAGTGGGTATTGTGATTGGTGGTGGTAATTTGTTTCGTGGTAAGGCGCTGTCTGAGGCAGGACTTGGCCGCGTAACAGGTGATCATATGGGTATGCTTGCAACGGTCATGAATGCTTTGGCCTTGCGAGATGCCTTTGAACGCGCAAATCTTTCTGCACGTGTGATGTCAGCTATTCCTATTGCAGGTTTAGTTGACTCATACCATCATCGAAAAGCAAAAAAGCATTTATCAGACAAACAAGTTATTATTTTTGCAGCAGGTACAGGAAATCCTTTTTTTACAACGGATTCAGCCGCTTGCTTGCGTGGCATTGAAATGGAAGCGGATGTGGTTTTAAAAGCTACAAAAGTAGATGGTATTTATTCGGACGATCCGGTGAAAAACCCTGATGCAACGCGATATGATAAATTAACGTATCATGAAGTGTTAACCAAAAATTTACAGGTTATGGATTTAACTGCAATTTGTTTATGCCAAGATCATGGTTTGCCGTTGCAGGTGTTTGACATGAACGCCCCTGGTGTTTTAAAACGCATTATTGAAGGCGAATCGATTGGAACCGTTGTAGGAGCATAAAATATGAGTGATGATGTTCAAAAAGATGCAGAAACACGGATGCAAAAAGCCGTTGAATCACTGAAACATGAAATGTCTAAAATACGCACGGGGCGTGCAAGCCCTGCTTTGCTTGACCATGTTAGAGTAGATTACTATGGTACACCAACACAGCTGAATCAGGTTGCGAATATAACAGTTTCTGATGCACGCATGTTATCTGTTATACCGTTTGAAAAAACCATGATGCCGGTGGTTGAAAAAGCGATTTTAAATTCTGGTTTAGGCTTAAATCCATCGCCTTCAGGCAATACAATTCGTGTGCCTATGCCACCTTTGAGTGAAGAGCGTCGTAAAGAAATGATTAAAGTGGTCCGCGCGGAAGCTGAACAGGGCCGTATTTCAGTTCGTAATGTGCGTCGTGATGCGAATCAGCAACTCAAAGAATATATAAAAGAAAAATTAATTTCAGAAGACGAAGAGCGCCGTTCTAATGAACGCATTCAAAAATTAACAGATAAGTTTATTGCTGAAATGGATACGTTTTTAGCGAATAAAGAAAAAGAATTGTTGGAAATTTAATCACGCTGACGTGATCTTTTTTTGTGTTTGCGGTACAATATTTAGCTAAATTTAAATCTAGAGCTAATGAGTACCACAAACCATGCCAAAAGATAATGATAAAATTAAAGTCACCAACGATAATAAGTACGCTTTCGAAACGTTAGGGATAACAAAGAAAATAGGTGCAGAAGTCTCAAGGAAAGAAGAAAATACAGCGTATAAAAAAACGGCTCTTAAGCTGCATCCAGATAAAGCACCTGACAGTCAGAATTTTACGGATGTTTCTGATGCCCATGAAGCATTAAAAGACGATTTTACGTTTGATCGAACGCGACCATCCTCGCCATTATTCGTATTGGACTGTAATGAGCTCGAGCGACATATTAAAAAAATGGGTCGTGAAATCCTCGAATATGCTAAAAGAGGAGAAGGAAATAAGCAAATAGTCTTATACAATCAGCAGAAAACATATAAATCTCAACGCGATTATCTTAAAGCAAGGCCTGTACTTGTAGCACTTTTAGGTTTTATTTCAGATATTAAACAATCAGTCACTAACAATTATCAAGCTGGAAATAGTTATAGAGACATCCTATTCGATGTGTTTTATATGTGTTGTTTAGCTGCTTTAGAACTTACTTTGTTTACTGCGAAAACCGTTACAATCAAATTGTTTTTTGGACAACAAAAAGCAATCAATGATGCGCCAATTACCGCTGCCCATCAAAAGCAACTATAAATTGCTTATTTATATAATATTATGTGATATTTTATGTAAATAGATAATTTAAAGATAGCTGGAATTAACAATGCGGCATCTAAAAACCGTTGTATTTGGTTTAAGTGGAAACCCACCGACACAAAACCATTTGGTGTTTATTCAGTATTTATTAAGCTTAAAAAAATATGACCTAGTGCGTGTGGTACTCAATGCACAGTCGCCACTCAAACCATCAAGTGATTATATTGATGCTGAAGCGCGATTTGAATTATTAAAAACCATGCTTGATAGCGCTGCGATCGATTGGAATCGATGCGTGCTTGAGCGTCTAGAGATTGAACGCCCACCACCTTCTCGTATGTTTGATACGTTAAAGGCTTTAATTACACGCGCAAAACATCAAAATATATCTGAACAAATCACTCTGGTATTAGGCTTAGATGCTTTAATGCAGTTTACGGATTGGTATCAATGGGATGCTTATGGCGTATTATGCGAAATTAATTTTTATCCGAGAGCTGATATTGCTATAGATTTAGATTCAAAAATAATTCAAAAGCAATTAAATCTATTACATGCTTCAGGGGTTAAAGCTTCGGTAATCCGAGATGAAAAAAATAATTTGCCGATGGTTGCAGGTTCTGCAAGCAATGCGCGTCAGCATTATGCTTTGGGTCAGCCTGGGATACCAAGAGGCATGACGCTATCTGTAGATAAATTAATTAGAGCGCGAGGGTATTATGGTGCGACGTCTTAGTTGTTTAATTTTCTGGAGTATTTTCTGGAGTATTTTAATGATAAATACGGTATGTGCAGACACTTCAGAAGCCATTTTTGCAGGTGGGTGCTTTTGGTGCCTGGAATCTGATTTTGATAAAGTACCAGGGGTTTTAAAAACAGAATCAGGGTTTGATGGTGGGACTACTCAAAACCCAACCTATGCGTCTGTATCAGCCGGAAATACCAATTATGCCGAAGCAGTACGTGTTTTTTTTGATACGAATAAAATAAGCTATGAAACACTCGTAAATTATTTTTGGTATCAAATCGATCCAACGGTCAAAAATGCACAGTTTTGCGATCATGGGCATCAATATCGCAGTGCAATTTTTTATTTAAATCCAGAGCAGAAAAAAATAGCAGAAAAAAGCAAAGCAAAAATCAAACAAAAATTTGAAAAAATTTATACGGAAATTTCGCCATCAACGCACTTTTATTTAGCAGATGCGTATCACCAAAATTATCATAAAAATCATTCGGTGCAATATAAATACTATCGATATCGCTGTGGGCGAGATGCACGTTTAAGAACTTTATGGGGAGAACGTACGGTGTTTGATAAAAGCGGAAAATTAACGCAATTAACGCCTTTACAATATCAGGTCACGCAAGAATCAGCGACAGAACGCGCTTTTGATAATGCGTATTGGGACAATAAAAAATCAGGGATTTATGTGGATGTGGTGTCAGGTGAGCCTTTATTTAGTTCAAAAGACAAATATGATTCGGGTACCGGTTGGCCTAGTTTTACCAAGCCAATTACGCCTGACGCAATCATATTAAAAAAAGACCGAAGTTTTTTAGTGGTTGTGCGAACAGAAGTGCGTTCTAAAAAAGCGGACTCACATCTTGGGCATGTCTTTAAAGATGGCCCTGAACCGAGTAAATTAAGATATTGCATTAATTCAGCGGCTTTAAAATTTATCCCTGAGGCTGATTTAGAAAAAGAAGGGTATGGAATATATATTCATAACAAGAATAACAAGGACTAAATATGAAAAAAAATAAATGTTGTATGGCTTTATCAGCTGTTTGTTTATCTACGGCGGCTTTTTCAGGCACCATGGGGCCTGTAGCTGAATCTGTTTTGCCAAAATCAGGTGTATTCGCAGGATTAGGTGGGAGCTATAATTCGGTTAAAATCGATCAATATTTAAATCCATTGATTGGATTAACCAATGTGTTTGATGGCACGACACTGCTTGCGACGGGTTCTGCTGGTGGTCCGGCTGTTCCTTTTTATGCAACAGAAACAACCTTTGCACCTGTTGCACAAGCGGGTTATTTTAGGTTTTTCGAGTCGCATCCCAATAAATTATTCGGTGTAAAATTTCAATATCAATATTTAGATATGACGTTTTCAAACAATGACATTGTTGCCCCTCAAGTGGGTGCTTTTACCACAATATCGGGTAGTGATTCATTTACTGGACGTGCGACGATTTCTTCTTCTCAAATTAAAGTGAAAGATGAATTAGGGTTAATTGCTTTTTTGGGTGCTTCGTTTAAACAAGGTTATGCTTATTTAGGGGCTGGGCCATCTGTTTTTCAAACAAAAAATAATTTATACAATGTGATTGGTTATGCTGATGTAAACGGTATACCGAGTGATGTAACAGGCACACCCGTTAATTTTTCAAGTAGCACTTGGGTGTGGGGTGGTGTAGCTCAACTTGGAATGACATACGTCTTTAAGCCAACTTGGTTTTTAGATATGAATTATACCTATGCAATTACAGGAAAAAACAGCACAAGCTATGCGAAAACCTTTAGTAATATATCAACACTTAGTGGAGATATTAATCGGGGCACATTAAAAGGTACGGCCACTAATCAAGTGATAGCTCAAGCGTTAATCGTGACGATTAATAAAGTAGTCGAAGTTTAGATTTTTTAGGCTAAACAAGAGTATATATATGAATAAAGCGGTATCAAATAAAACGCTATCAAATAAAACCCGTTGTGCTTGGCCAACAAAAGATGATTTATATTTAGCTTATCATGATGAAGAGTGGGGGGTGCCGCTCTATGATGATCAAAAGCTTTTTGAATTTTTAATTTTAGAAGGTATGCAAGCGGGTTTAAGTTGGATTACAATTTTAAAAAAACGCGAGGCATTTAGAAGTGCATTTGCTGATTTTAATCCTGAAAAAATCATACAATTTTCAGACGCTGATGTTCAAGATTTATTA
>JASJHH010000089.1:0-4162 GCA_033791145.1 Legionella sp. | reverse complement strand
AAATGTGATTGGTATGGTCAAACGCTTTAAAATTATCGCTGATCGTTATCGAAACAGAAGAAAGCGGTTTGGTTTACGATTTAATTTGATCGCTGGAATTTATAATTTTGAGCTTTAGAGGGGTTATGCAAGAGCTCTAATAAAAAAACCCCGCGATTGCGGGGTTTTAAATAAATAATATTTAAATATTAAAGTGTGATATTTAAGCTTATCAGCAAGCCATTTTGGACAGGAATATTTTTAATTTGTCCCGTTGCAGATACTGAATCTGCTGTAAATCCTAAGCTGCTGCCATACACGCCTTGATATAAAATACTCAAAGTTGAAGTGTCAGCAATCGCCACACCAAAGCCTGCTTGAACCTCGCCTGCAAACTGGAATTTATTGTTAATATCAGACCTGCTTTGAACATATAGCCTGCGATAAGCAACCCCTAATTTTAAGTCACTAAATACAGGCGAACTAGCAGAAAATGAGGTGCGAAGCGTGCCTAATAAATCAAGCATTGGCGTCACCGTTGCTGAAACAGCTAAACCCGTTCCTAAATTATCCAACGTGCTCTGCGGAATGAACAAACGCATGGTGTTTCCGTTTTGAACCCCTAACTCAGCACCAATTGAAGACTGCCCTATGTCACAAAATGATTTACCTATAGCAAACCGACCAATCGGTGTTTGACCCGTACCTGCAGTGCCTGAATTAAAACTGGTATACCCTAAACTTGCGGTCACAGACCACGGATGAGATTCAATCATAGGCATAGGTGGAGGCGGCATGATGCCCATTGTTCCTGCAAACGCGGTGCACGATAGCAAACCACTTAAAAGTAAAAGCAGATGTTTTTTTAACATTGGGTCCCTCCAACAGAATAAAAAAAGGTAAAGCTCGCATCCAGCCTATATTGATTATCAAAAGCATGTCAAGCTAAAAAAAATTAAATTCCTCTTGAATTCCCATTGTGTATCTGCCCGGCTTTGCTATAATGCTTTGCGCAAGCCGGGGTGGCGGAATTGGTAGACGCGCCGGATTCAAAATCCGGTGATGGTGACATCGTGTGGGTTCGATTCCCACCCTCGGTACCATTGAGTAAGTTTAAATCACTTCTTAATGGTACATAATTACTCTAAGCCGTTATCTTGTAACCCCCTATCTCATCCATCGCTACGCGCAAGATTATGAAATCAGACAAAACGAACTTTTTCTATTAGACTCAACTTCCTCAACCTTCTCAACTTTTTTTGTTTTGCGATATTGACACGCAAGAAAATTCTCTAGTCTCTCATAGGTTATTTCTTCTGTTAGCTCGGCATTCTCACCCTCTTTGAATGCGTCTTGCCTACCCAAAGAAGTTAGCGGTCTTAATTCATCCTTTTCTTCGCTATCTTGGTATGCTGTTACCTGAGTAGAATGGGCCCCCTCAGGAAGCTGGTGAGAAGCCGAAGAGGCCTCATTATCTGGAAATGCCGCACCTTTAAAAAAACGATCATTAGAACGACTTGTTGCTCGGATGAATTCTTTATTGTTTGTTTTAGCTGGCATAAAATCAAACGCTAACATTTGACCCGCTTGTAAAACAACCCCCATGATTAATTCTTTAAGTAGCGCTGTCTTTTCATCTTTTGAGCTCGCGTCATAAAAAGCTTTCAACCCATCTAGGTTTTTCATATCTGTTCTGGGTACGCTTGCATCCACGAAGCGCTCGTCATTTAATTTTAATATTTGGATTTGTGTCGCACTAAACAGTTTCTCAGCCGCAATACGATTATGATTAAATAAAACAGCCTGCATTACCGCTTCCATATTATAATTCTGAAATGCTTGCTCAAATATAATTGAAAAATCGGATTGAGACGCAGCGTAACTCTCACGACAGACTTGAAGAAAACGGTAATAATCCTTACGCATAGGCTCTCCTTCCGACATAAATTCGGAAGGCATGCATAAGTGTGGCGGCATCGCCATCAAAAAAGCTTGTGCGTTAATATAAAGCTTTTCATCTGGATAATAAGATGTAAACCAAGGTGTATTTTCTTTATCTTTCTCGCTAAAAAAACAACATAACCTAGATACATCACTGCAATGTGCTTTAATTAAAGCCAGTGTCTCAAGTGCTGGATTATCGGCTTGCGCACGCACATTCAACAAAACAGCAGCTGGCTGCTTATCATTGACCCCTATCGCCTGTGTAACCATACACAAATCAGCAATAAAGACTTGATTAGATAATCTCCGTGAATTGCCGCTTGAAATTTGGCTTTGCGTACTTTCTTTTGCAGCCAAGTGAAGCTCTCTCAAATCCATTGCTGCCTGCATTCCCTTGCCCACTAAGAAAGTGGTTCCGGGTACAATCACCTGATGACTCATGTAATAAATTAGTTGCCTGATAGGTTTTTTTTCAGAAATTCCGAGTGCTTCACATAATTTAGCTGCAACCGGTTCTACGGTTGCTTCCTCATTACTTTCATACATTACACTTTTATTTCTTTGCTCATAGTCATGAAGAAATGCAATGCATCCTGTTAATTCTCGTAAAAATTTATCTCTATTTGTATCAGCTTGCCATACATTTAGTGCTTTAATCATGTTTAAAGTACGTTCTTTTACTTCAAATGCATGCGGCAAGGCATGGTGTAATAACAGACTTTTTTCAGCGCGCGCTGATATATCTCTGCCGCATTGTCTTGATAAATTATTAATTTTTTCATCAAAATCATAAGGGATAGTTTTATTTGCCAAATATAAATTTAACTCATTCAGGCAATTTTCAGATAATTTTTCTTCCCACTCTATTGTGGTGGTCACAGCATTCAAATGCTTTGATTCTAGATTGATACCACTCGCTCTTTTTTGAGCTATCTTTCGCTTGAAATTTGTCAATCCTGTTTCAAATACTGGGTTGCTTATTTTTTCTAAAAACTTTTTTGCGCTTGCTTTCAAGTCACCCCAATCAAAATCGAGCGCTAAAGCAAGCTGATATGCTTCTATATGTTCCTCAGAATCTCCAAAAATGCTTTTTAGTCCTAATTTCGTTGAATATCCTGAATCCATATGACTCACCGCCTCATTAATTTTCTTTCAATTAAATTTGCCTTAAAAAATCAGACTATCGATAAAGAGTTATTTTTACGCACGAAGTCTGAGGCAAAAGAATATGTTCACAATATACACACTTGTCGCATTTAGGGGAAGTCTTATTTACAAGCACAGGGGCTTGAAACACCGGAGAGTCAAATCTGTTGATCTACAGCTCCTAATCAACAGAGAAACAGTCTAAATGAGTTGATACCCCTGCTTCAGATCGATTGTTCATCTGACGTCTTTTCCACATACTTTGTATCGCATAGGCAGATTCATCCATTTTCTTTTCACGCTGAGCCATTGCCTCAACACCGCTTTCTAACCAAGATAAATCGTTATTACATATATTCGACAAAGCCGATGCTTCAGCAGATGTGGTATGAAACGCATGTCCGTTAGTTGAGTAAAACAGAGCTCCGAGCTCATGATAAGATCTAAACGAGTAAGGCTTAACCTTTTCATTTAATACAGTCGTTTGCAGTGCAAAATGAGAAAATAAAGCAAGTGAAATACAGTCTGGCCCTGTTGTAGATAAGACTATCCTTTTAATAAACATAGACTTCTTCTCTTTGGTGAAGTCAAGAGAACCAGGAATGCCTAAACTGTTCTGAACCTTTCCTTCTAAAATTGCTTTTCTCAAGGAAATTGGATTAAGGTCCTCGACACCAAAACCATTCGAAAGCATCAATGAAGCTTCATATTCAGCTGACGGCGAGCCTGAAAGCATCTGATTAAGAAGATTCATCCCCATAGATAAATCTTTTTGCAGCTCCACTACATGCGCTAAAATATCTCCTGTTGTTACGTTAAACATTTTTCTATATACCTGATTATCATGGTATGCATCATAAATTGCTTGCTGAATCTTTCGTATCATTTCTAATGCAAGAGAATCGTCGCCGACAACAGCGATAATATCATTAGATAGAGAAATCGATTCTAAATTAGCCGAAGGAAGCCCTCTCAGATTAATCGCAACAACACTCCCAACATTCAATAAAATAGGCGCGTCTACGGAAACGGAATCCGGTAGACCACTCGCGTCAATCTCCACATCAAAGTCAGCATAAGTACCCCTCATATA
>JASJHH010000088.1:0-3819 GCA_033791145.1 Legionella sp. | reverse complement strand
TGCACCTCATATGATTTTGCAAAGCACGTCGTGCAACAAGGCAACTTACTGCCAGAGAAAAAAATAAAACAACTTAAACCCGGCATGACCAAAGAAGAAGTCGCTGTTTTAATGGGTAATAGCCTACTCAGCCCAACGTTTAATAACAACCGCTGGGATTATGTGTACACATGGCGCAAAGGCAGTGGTTCAGACACAATTCGCCGTGTCTGCATTTATTTTTCAAATAATCACGTAACGCGCATTGATACTTAAGCCTTTTTAACCCGTTTACGACGTGTTTCTTTCGGGTCAAAAACCAGCGGGCGATACAGCTCTACTCTATCGCCTGCCTGAAGCTTTTTATTTTGTCCCACAAGCTTTGAAAAAACACCGACAGGTAAAGCAAGCGCCTCAGGATAAAGCTTAAAAACACCGGATAATATTAAGGCATCACGAACTGTCATGCCTTCTTGAAAATCATGTTTTGTGTGCCAAACAGCCTGATTAGATGACGACACATAAACAACTTCAATCACCGGCATATAAAGCCTCTGCCCGCTCACAAAAAGAATCGACCATCTTGTCGGCAACCTGTTCAAAAACAGGACCTAAAAGCATCGATAACATGCGTCCTGAAAACTCAAATTCCAAATCAAATGAAATCATTGATCCTGCATCTGTTGCATCAAACCGCCAAAATCCTTCAAGATGACTAAACGGTCCATCCACTAAACGCAGTTCTATCATTTTATTGGCTTGTAATCGGTTACGTGTCGTAAACGATTTTGACATGCCGCTTGCTGTTATTTCAAGCGTTGCTTGCACTTCATCTTCATCACGATGATGCACGACACCACTCGTAAAATAAGGTAGAAATTCATGGTACTTTTCAATATCATCAACCAGCGCATACATTTGTTGACATGAAAAAGGCGTTTCTCGCGCTCGTTTTACAACAGTCATATCCTATCTCCTAAATTTCAAGTATTTAATAGCTGATCAAACCAAATAGCCAATGCTTGTATTTCTTCCATGCAAATAGCATGCCCCATGGGATAATCTCGTACCGTCAGTGCATCAAACCCTGCGTCACGTAACCAATTAATGCTTTTTGTTGTCCACTGAGGCAAAACCACTTGATCAAGCGTGCCTGATGCAATAAACATCGGTGTTGTTTTTGCTAATTTCGCATGGCACTCAGAAACCAGCGGTAAATACGCAGATAATGCCAGCACGCCTCCTAAAGCAATCTGCGTTCGCAAAGCGGTAAACAATGCCATCGCTCCCCCTTGCGAAAAACCTGCTAAAAAAATCGTTTCAGGCAGAAAACCCTCTGCTATTTGAGCAGCTATTACTTCTAATATCATTACTTCTGACGCAAGAATGCCTGGTTTATCTTCTCTATCTGTCAACGATAATCCCGTAATATCATACCAAGCAGGCATTACCATGCCTTGATTTAACGTAACAGGGCGCATAGGCGCATTCAGTGCCACATGACGCACGGGCGTATTATGTGGCAATTGCTTGGCAAGACCTGCCATATCGTCTGCACTTGCCCCAAGTCCATGCATCCAAATCACACATGCTTTTGCTTTTTGTTTCGGTTCTATTAAAATTGTATTCATGGGGTTCAAACCACTATTCCAGAAAAAAAACGATTATCCCGAATCAACGCATGCATAGCAACTAAAGCATGCTTTACGTTATACTGCTTTATCTTATATATACTTCAATACGAGATCATGCAAAAATTTATTTTAGGATTTATTTTACTCAGCTTTTTAACTGCCTGCGGACAAAAAGGCGATTTATATCTTCCTGATAGGCCAGATCTTCCTCATAAGGAACAAAAAAGACATGACGCTAAATTTCACTAAAATGCATGGCCTTGGCAATGACTTCATGGTCATTGATGCCATCAATCAATCCGTTCAGCTTACAACAGACCAAATCAAAAAACTCAGCTGTCGCCATACCGGTATTGGGTTTGATCAATGCTTAATCCTCGAAAAAAAAATGCCCGAGCATCCAGCACATATTGATTTTGTTTATCGTATTTTTAATGCTGATGGCACTGAAGTAGGTCAATGCGGCAATGGCGCACGCTGCCTTGCACGGTTTATTCAGCATTATAATTTATCCCCTAAAAAAAATTTACACATTGCGACCACAACCACAGAGCTTGAATTAAAACTTAATGCTGATCATACCGTCACCGTGAATATGGGGACGCCTGTTTGGGCACCTAATCCTGATATTAAACCGGGTCTTAGCATGCACGCACTCACCCTCGGTAACCCGCATGTTGTCATGCAAGTTGATGAGATTAAAACCGCTCCTGTGAGCACTTTGGGCCCTGAAATAGAAACGCATATCTTATTTCCAGAACAAACCAACGTTGGTTTTTTTGAGTTAATTACACCGAGTCATATTCAATTACGTGTACACGAACGCGGGGCCGGCGAAACGCTTGCCTGTGGCAGTGGCGCGGCAGCAGCCGCCGCCGTTGGTCGAAAATTTTATGACTTAGAAGAAACCATTCGGATCAGCCTAACTGGTGGCGATTTGGTAATCAATTGGCCTGATATGGCCGGAGCTGTTTTTATGACAGGCCCTGCTGAGTTTGTGTATGAGGGCATGGTAATCTAATCGGTCGACTCGCTAGAACACGCGGGAAATAGGAAGTCACAGCCGCTATAACAGGACTCCTTGTCCGATTCCGGGAATGCTTCTGCCGGATATTTATTATTACAGCCGGTGTAAAAGCCATCATATTGCTGTTCGTCGCACGTCGTCGCACAATATACAACACCGGATACAAGCATACAGCTTAAGCTAAGAACGAGTAGACCCGTGTGACAAATTCTCTGTATTTTCATATGTTTTCTCCTGTATATAAAAACATAGCATATTTTTGCCACTTTTGATGACAGGCTTGTGTATGAAGGCGTGCTGATCTAAATGCTAAAAAGCATTCAATTCTATTTGGTCTGCAACCGCCGCTTCATTCGGTTGATTAGAAAAACAGCGATAAAGCGGCGAAAATAACGTGTGCCCTGTATCAAATGCACTCGTGTTTAGTCGGTTCTCTTCAGAAGCTGCATCCTGACTAATTCTTTCTGCTTGATTCGGAAAAATTTCTTTTAATTCCTCATCGGTTAATGCTTGTCGAACCGATGGAAGTCGGACAAAAGCGAGGACTGCCAAACCAATGAGTGCGCCTCCCATGAAAGCCGCAACCATCCCTGCCGTCCCTGGTAACAACATAGAGGCCAAAGTGGCTGAAATAATCACACAAATTGCAAGTTCACAAACTAGTTTTAATGTAAAAGGCAGGAGTAGTTGTTCAGTATAAAAGTCTGATACTCTTTCCGATTTAGTATAAGCCAACTTTATAAACGCTTCTTTTTCCGCATCATTAACATTAATAAATTGCTGGGAATTTAAATCAAGACGTAACATGCGCTCACTGAAGCTAAAGCATGGCCCCTCTTGATTCCAAAAGGAAATCCCATATAGTTTAACAAAGTCTAGTTCTTTATCTTGATGATACTGCATCAAATGCTTAAGAAACAATGCCACAAACAACCTTTTTGCTTGCAAGATATCAATGTCTTTTTTTGACTTACCTTTGATAGCACTCTTTGCATCTGAGATGATTTTATCAAGCGTTGTATTTGTCATTAATTTAATCCGATAGTGATATTTTCGATCATTGTATCATAATGCTCACCTTATGCACTAACGCTTGATTCACATCTCAAATTCATTAAAAATTCGTCCTTATAAATAGCTTGAAGTTTAGTCACGTCTTTAGACGGAAAGTTGATTAGA
>JASJHH010000087.1:0-23112 GCA_033791145.1 Legionella sp. | reverse complement strand
TTCTCTCATCGCAGCTGCTATTCTTATTCAGTATGCGATGACAATTACAGAAAAAGAGATTAGTTTATATAAAGCAGCTAGAATTTTTGTTAAAAATATTAAAAATATTAAAAATTTCCTCCTAACTCTTTCATCTGATTCTTGTTTTACTTGGCTAATTCAAAAAATAAAATGCTATGCCATTAAAGAAACAACCTTTAAAAGGCCTTCTAATAAGCAGGCATTAGGGGTTGCTTATGCTTAAGTTGACGCCTATGCGCCTGCGCGGGCATGACAAATCTTTTGTTAATTCGTACATTTTAAATGTACTTTTAATGAGCCATAGCTGAAAAATATTCGTGGGGATACGACAGCTCGCAACGACTGAGATTAGTTTAAATTCAAGATGAAAGTAAAAACACCTTAACCGAATGCCATTGGTTGACAATTGGCTGAAAAACCTCGGTAGAGGCTTTTTCTCTCCCTACGTACCGCGCTTCATGCGCGGTATCCAGCCAAGCAGATCATTAAAACCACTAGATGCCGCGGACTAGCCGGAACTTTTCACGTCACAGGTCATACAGTACTTGCTCTTACAGATCCACCCGGATTGCTTTACCGCATTTGAGCCAATTATTTCTCCCGTTAAACGAGATATGGGTATCCCCAACGCCTAGACCATCTTGAGATGTTGTCGCGCCGCAATGGAATTTGTAGTGGCACTTCTTATTATTAATATCTAAAAAATACATCCAATGTAAATTCGAAAGATACTGCTTAATACGTTTTTTAAAAAAAGTCCTATTAAACCTAAAACACAAGATTATGATTTGAAGGTAATTAATAAATATTATATTTAAGTATATAAATAATACTTATTATTATAGACGTGTTTTTTATGTATAAAACAAAAAAACTATTAATTAATAGTGATTTACGCGTTTTATTAACTGTGTGTGTGGCCTGTGTTTAACTAGGAAACACTCTGGATAAGCTAACAAACAAGAAATGACCTTTTTTTATCCTCTGGTTATTAGGGCGCTTTTACAAAGGTTTTCCTGAGGTTATACAAAGCGGTTTACAGCTAGCTAAAAAATATTTTTCACGGGTGTACTATTTCTAAAGTACAAAAACGTCTATAAGCACGCTTGTGTAGCTCTGAATTTTATAGGAGGAGAAATACTAATAATAATAATATTAAAGAGTAATTTAACTTATTATTTATTATAAAGAAGTGTATATTTATGTATAAATCTAAAAATCTCAGTTAAATCAGTGTGTTATACGGTAATTTATTGTGTGTAAAAACACTGATTTAAAGGGAGCACAAGATCTGGATAACTTTAACAAGTTAATTTAATGAAAATCTATCCCCTTGTTATCACACTCTTTTCCAAGGGTTTTCCCCGGAAAGTTCATTTTTTTGATTAAAAACTGAAGATGTAATTGAAATATTTTTTACTTGCTGAGAACGCTTCCGAGTGGCACTATCTAGTGCTTCGATTTTAAAAAGCGTGTTTATTTGTATTTTTTGTGCGCATACGTATCAGGTTGATTAAGTTTATGATTATCTTCTGGGTGAGGGGTGGTCTGTGGCCGTGAAAACTTGGGAAAAATGTTTAGGCGTACTCGAATCCGAGTTTACACCTCAACAATTCCATACATGGTTAAGACCATTACAGTTAAGTCCTGATCAGGTTGATGAAACGCTTGTTTTATTAGCACCTAACCGCTTTGTGGTTGAGTGGGTGAAAAAAAACTTTCAGTCACGCATTCAAGAACTTGCTACGCAATTTAGTGAAAGCGAGATTAAAGTGGTCCGTATTGAAATTGGTTCTAGCGCACCCAAAACACCTCAAGCACCTAATCTTCAGCAAACAGCACCTGTAGTTCAAGTTAAAAAATCGGCTGATCATTTTAAAAAGACAAATTTAAATGAAAAATTTGTCTTTTCAACATTTGTTGAAGGAAACTCTAACCAATTAGCACGCGCAGCATCACTCCAAGTCGCTGAGCGACCAGGGGATGCCTATAATCCATTATTTATTTATGGAGGCGTTGGCTTAGGTAAAACGCATTTAATGCATGCGGTAGGTAGTCAAATTTTAATGAAAAATCCGAATGCGCGTGTTTTATATCTTCATTCGGAACGGTTTGTTGCTGATATGGTGAAAGCCCTGCAAACCAATGCAATCAATGAATTTAAACGGTTTTATCGTTCACTGGATGCATTATTAATTGATGATATTCAATTTTTTGCAGGTAAAGATAGGTCTCAGGAAGAATTTTTTCATACGTTTAATGCCTTATTAGAGGGACAACAACAAATCATTTTAACAAGTGATCGTTATCCTAAAGAAATTACAGGGGTTGAAGAACGGTTAAAATCTCGTTTTGGATGGGGACTAACTGTTGCGGTAGAGCCACCTGAGCTAGAAACACGTGTCGCTATTTTAATGAGTAAAGCAGAAAGTTCAAATATTGAACTACCTTATGAAGTGGCATTTTTCATTGCAAAACGTATTCGCTCCAATGTGCGTGAATTAGAAGGCGCATTACGTCGTGTGATTGCAAATGCGCATTTTACAGGTAAAGCAATTACGATTGAATTTGTGAACGAAGCATTACGTGATTTATTAGCCCTTCAAGATAAGTTAGTGACACTTGAGAACATCACAAAAACAACCGCTGAATATTACAAGGTTAAAGTGGCTGATTTATTATCAAAAAGACGCAGCCGCTCTATTGCGAGACCACGACAAATGGCGATGACACTTGCTAAAGAACTAACAAATCATAGTTTGCCTGAAATTGGAGATCATTTTGGAGGGCGAGATCATACAACGGTTATTCATGCTTGCCGAAAAATCAAAGAACTAATTCAAGAGGCCGGTGATTTTTCTGAAGATTATAAACATTTGATGCGCATTCTTTCTTCTTAATTAGATGCTTATGGTGTAATAGCTATGTTTGAAATAAATATCACAAAACGTGATTTGTTGAATCCATTACTGATGGTTTCAGCTGCATTAGATAGAAAACAACCGCTCCCTATTTTGTCTCATTTTTTGTTGGCATTAAAAGCATCGCATTTAATGATTACGGCAACGGATCTTGAAATTGAAGTTACAGCACGTATTCCGTGTGAAACTAAAGCCGAAGACGGTGCAATTACGGTTTCGGCGAAAAAATTTCTAGATATTATTCGTTCATTAGATGATGAGGCAACTCCTCGGGTGGTGTATCAAAATGAGGCTGTGTCTATTCAAGAAGGGCGCAGTTTGTTTAAATTAGCAACTCTCCCGGCTGCTGACTATCCATATATGCAAGATGAAGCGAGTCAGCTTGAGGTGGTGTTACCGACAGCCGCTTTAGCGCGTGTGCTTCAATGTACGCATTTTGCAATGTCTCAACAAGATGTTCGTGTTTTCTTAAATGGTTTGTTTTTGGAGTTTGACCCGGACGGGATTACCGCTGTGGCAACGGATGGGCACCGTATGGCGATTACCCGTTTTCCGATAGCGATGGGAGAGATGCGACAACGCTTACTCATTCCTAGAAAAGCCATTCAAGACATGTTGCGTTTACTTCAATCTGTAACGGATGAAAGCGTGACCTTTTCTGCGGGT
Source organism: Legionella sp. (assembly GCA_033791145.1). Classification (GTDB taxonomy): domain Bacteria; phylum Pseudomonadota; class Gammaproteobacteria; order Legionellales; family Legionellaceae; genus JAALKW01. The sequence continues at coordinate 19,504 of JASJHH010000087.1, read as the reverse complement.
GAAAAACATATTAAATTAATCACGCAGCAATATACATTTTCATCTAAATTATTAGAAGCACGTTTTCCACCCTATACGAAAGCGATTCCTCGGAGTCAAAATAAATCAGTGTGTATTGATAGAGACGCATTAAAACGCGCGTTATCTCGCATTGTGATTTTGGCACATGAAAAATCAAAAGCAATTCTATTGCAGCTGCAACCTAATCTGTTAACGTTAATTGCGAACAATCAAGAAAAAGAAGAAGCAATTGAATCGCTAGAAGCCGAAACAGAAGGGGATGAAATCAAAATTGGCGTCAATGCAGGATATATTTTAGATGTTTTAGCGATACTTCCTGAGGGCGCTGTCACATTATCTTTTTCGACCTCAGACAGTAGTATTTTGGTTGAATCTGCAGTTGGATCAAAATCAGATGAAAACTATCAATATATCATTATGCCCATGAAAATATAATGTTAACGCGTTTAGATGTTCACCAGGTTCGAAATATTACAACGGCAAGATTAGACTTAAATCAACGATTTAATGTGTTTTTTGGTCCTAATGGCAGTGGAAAAACCTCATTACTAGAGGCAATTTATTTGTTAGGTAGTGGGCACTCTTTTCGTTCACGTGAAACATTGGCATTGGTTTCGTATGATGCACCCAGTTTAACTGTATTTGGTGAAATGCAGCGCGGCGATTCAATTAGCATTCAAAAAGCAAAAACAGGGACAGTTGTTCGTTTGAATCAACAAGCGTGTCAGCGAAGCAGTGATTTGGCGCGGTATTTGCCTTGCCAAGTGTTTTATCAAGATATTTTTGAAATTATGGATGCAGGCCCTGCCGTTCGTCGTAGTTTGCTCGATTGGGGATTGTTTCACGTGGAACCTGATTACCATACGATTTGGAAAGATTATCGACGGGTACTCAAACATCGTAATGCATTACTTCGCGAGCGTGCCAGCCAAAATCAATTTGCACCCTGGGATGAGCAATTGGTTAATTTATCCTATATTTTAGATGAATTTAGGTGTGATTATTTTAAAGCATGGTCTGATCAATTTGATTCTATATTACCGACACTCACAACTTTTTCGTGTGGTATTGCTTATGATAAAGGATGGGATAAAAAAAACACGGGAATGGGATTGGATGAAATATTAGCACAGCAATTTGATTTAGACTTACAGCGGCAGTACACCCATTCGGGTGCGCATCAAGCGGATATTTTATTTAAAACCACAGGGCAAAAAGCAAAACAGACATTATCGCGAGGCCAGCAAAAAATCGTTTTAATTGCCTTAAAACTTGCACAGGCAAAATTACTGCCTGGCCCGTGTGTTTATTTGTTTGATGATGTGACGACAGAACTTGATTTAGCGCATGCGAATCGGTTTTTTGAAGCATTAGAACAAATGGACGGTCAGTTTTTTTTCACGTCGATTGATCCTGTGTTATTTAAAGCAAAACTTGATATCAAACACACAGCTTTTTTTGAGTTAATGGTGGGAGAGGTTTCACGTGAAACCTTTGTTTCCCCCGTATAAACATTTAGTCGCCCATGTTACACTATTTGCTTAAATTTATTTTCCCTCGTTACTAAAAAGGATCCTTCATGAGTGCAGGCGCCAGTAATTACGATTCGAGTAATATTAAGGTTCTTAAAGGGCTTGATGCCGTTAGAAAACGTCCCGGCATGTACATCGGTGATACGGACGATGGCTCGGGTTTACATCATATGGTTTTTGAGGTGGTAGATAACGCCATTGATGAAGCGTTGGCGGGGCACTGCAGTGAAATTAATGTGATTATTCATGCGGATGAGTCGATTACTGTTAATGATGATGGGCGTGGTATTCCTGTTGATGTGCATGAAGAAGAAGGCCTTTCGGCAGCTGAAGTGATTATGACGGTGCTGCATGCAGGTGGAAAGTTTGATGATAACACCTATAAAGTATCTGGTGGCTTGCATGGCGTTGGCGTGTCGGTTGTTAATGCATTATCTGAAAAATTACGGTTATCGATTCAACGACATGGCAAGGTGCATGAACAACACTATCAGCATGGAACGCCAGATGCGCGGATTGCCGTTGTTGGTGATACCGAGAAAACAGGAACAGAGGTTTGGTTTAAGCCCAGTCCTGACACGTTTAGTAATATTGAATTTAAATATGATCATTTGGCGCGACGTTTGAGAGAACTTTCGTTTTTAAATTCGGGTGTTTGTATCCACTTGAGCGATGAACGAGATGGAAAAAAAGAAACGTTTCATTATGAAGGTGGCATTGAGGCTTTTGTCGCATATTTGAGTCAAAATAAAACCGCGATTATGCCGGATGCCTTTGTGATGCAAGGCGAAAAAGAAGGTATTGTTGTTGATGTGGCGATGCAATGGAATGATTCATATCAAGAAAATTTCTTGTGTTTTACAAATAATATTCCACAAAGTGATGGTGGTACACATTTGGCAGGTTTTCGTTCTGCTTTAACACGCACATTAAATCAATATATTGATCAAGCTGGGTTTGCTAAAAAAGCAAAAATTGCAACATCAGGAGATGATGCGCGTGAAGGCTTAACGGCTGTGTTATCGGTTAAAGTTCCCGATCCGAAATTTTCGTCACAAACCAAAGATAAACTGGTTTCATCTGAAGTGAAGTCAGTGGTTGAATCACTGGTTTCTGAAAAGCTAAGTGATTTTTTACTTGAAACACCAGGCGTTGCGAAAGCAATCGTTATGAAAATTATTGAAGCAGCAAGAGCGCGAGAAGCTGCGCGTCGTGCACGAGATATGACACGACGCAAAGGTGCTTTAGATATTGCAGGCCTTCCGGGTAAGCTTGCCGATTGCCAAGAAAAAGATCCCGCGTCATCTGAAATTTATTTGGTTGAGGGAGATTCAGCGGGTGGCTCAGCGAAACAAGGACGGGATAGGCGGTTTCAAGCAATTTTGCCCTTAAAAGGTAAAATTTTAAATGTTGAAAAAGCACGATTTGATAAAATGCTTGCATCTCAAGAAGTCGCTACGTTAATTACAGCATTAGGATGCGGGATTGGACGTGAAGAATATAATCCAGATAAAACACGTTACCATCGTATTATTATTATGACAGATGCCGATGTGGATGGTGCGCATATTAGAACCCTGTTACTGACTTTTTTTTATCGTCAAATGCCGGATTTAATTGAACGAGGTTATATTTATATTGCGCAGCCACCGTTGTATAAACTAAAGCAAGGCAAACAAGAGCGTTATTTGAAGGATGATGACGCACTATTTGCGCATTTAACACAAACAGCGCTTGATAAGGCTAGTTTTTTTCCCTCAAAAGACGTGCCTGCAATTTCGCCAAGCGCACTTGAAGGGCTTATGCAGCGATACCAAGGGGCTGAAAAAATTATTACGCGCCACGCTCGTCGTTATCATGCAGCGGTTTTAATGGCATTGGTGTTTGTTTCAGCACTTGAGTCAGAAAGCTTGCACGATAAAGAAAAGGTTAAAAATTGGGCAGGAAATCTTGCTGCACACTTGATTCAAGCTGAAGACACAACACAGCGTTTTAAAGTGGATGTTATTACAGAAAATGAGGGTGAAAACTATTTACCACGAATTGAAGTGATTCAGCATGGCGTTGCCTCAAATGTTGTATTTCCTGCTGAGTGGTTTTTATCCAAAGACTATAAAGAATTGCTTGTGTTGGGTGAGCAACTCAATGATCTCGTACAAGCAGGTGCTTTTATTCAACGCGGTGAGAAAAAACAACCGGTTGATTCGTTTGAAGAAGCTGTGACCTGGCTTATGAAAGAGGCAAAGCGAGGGCAAACGATTCAGCGCTATAAAGGGCTTGGTGAGATGAACCCTGATCAGCTATGGGAAACAACGATGGATCCTGCTGTGCGTCGCATGATGCAGGTTACAATTGAAGATGCTGTCTCGGCGGATCAGATTTTTACAACGCTGATGGGTGACCATGTAGAGCCAAGACGAGAATTTATTGAAACCAATGCACTCAATGCTGAAAATATAGATATATAAAGTTGAAGAAGGAAAAAGTGACATCCTGTCAGACAATCCCTGTCATCCCTTAAGTTTTAAGTATACCGTTTTATGTGAGGGTGTCATGATGTAAAAGGCGGGTTAGCCTGTAAGATATAACTTACAGGCTACAGTGTTTTGCTATAAAGTCGTTCACAGTCTGGATAAACTCAGGGGTCCATAAATCTTTATGGCCTTTGCTTTCGATGCGATGCCAAAGTTTCGGCTGATTGGCCGCTTTAAATAGGCGCCTGCCTTGCTGATAAGGCACAACAATGTCCTGTGTGCCATGTAAAGCTAAAAGCGGCATGTGGATGCTTTTAACGCGGCCTAGGGAGTCAAATTTATCCCAGGGTGCGATAGGAATCCACGGATAGTGATATTCCCCTAACTCGGTTAATGTTGTGTAGGGTGATTGTAAAATAAGCGCACACGCTTTCGGATACTCGGTTGCCATTTTTACAGCAACACCTGTTCCGATTGATTCGCCGTATAAAACCGTATGTTGCATTGGAATGTGTTGTTGTTTTAAAAACGCCATGCCGGCGCGTGCATCTTGGTAAAGCCCTTGTTCACTTGGACGACCCGGGTTGCCGCCGTATCCTCGATAATCTAGTAATAAAATGCCAAAACCTTTTTGTATTAATTGGCGCGCGAGCGGCATGCGGGTGCCAATATGGCCCGCATTACCATGGAAAACAATAACGGTTGGTTTTTTTGGATTAGGTGCTGCCTTATACCAGGCATTCAACGAAATATTATCAGCGGTTAAGAGCTTTACACGCTGCATATCTTCTGCTTGAAAAGCTTTCTGAGAAGGGGTTATTTTTGAGGGTGAATATACAAGGGTTCTTTGCATCAAATAAAGCAACAGTGCCCCAAGAATAATAAAAGCAAGTATCGCCCAAAACCAAGAAGCAGTTTTTGTGATTGAATTGATTGAGCTCATTGAATAATACCACAGGCAATACGTGGTCCACCGCCACCCATGGGCGGGTTATCCGTGTAATTATCGCCGCCGGCATGAATCATGATGCTACGTTGTTTGATGTCATCAAGGTTTAACCTTGGGGCAAGCATTGATGAGTGACTTTCACCCTCGGCATTAACATATAAAACAGGTAAGTCACCGAGATGCCCTTCATAATATGGCCCAAGGTGTGTGTTTGTGTTTTTAGGGTCAAGATGAGCGCCGGCAGCTAATCCATTTTTGCCGCAGCTTTTATTTTGGTGGATGTGAAAACCATGCGGACCAGCTGGTAAATTGTGTAAGTCAGAGGTAATTAAAAGCCCACCAGGGCTATTATGAAATGTAATATCTCCTTTTTCTGGATGCTTATCATCCGTACCATATATTTTGACGGTGATAGACGTAGCGCTAGGCGTAGCATTTGCGCCTAAAGAAAATAGTAAAAGAAAACTTAAGCCAAGCGTATATTTATGCATTTTTTCTCAAATATTAAGATGGGTTGATGTATTTATCATAAGCTAAAAAAATAAAGCATTAAAGCTCTTCTCTTGTATGCCGATAGATTAGTTATGTCGACAAAGAAATGCCGAAAAATAATAAGGAGAAGGCAATGTCTGATACACAAGCATTAGAGATGGCGTTTTTGCAACGCTTACATGATAATCAGGTGCCCGTGTCTGTTTTTTTAGTGAGCGGGATTAAATTGCATGGCAGTATAGAGCATGTAGATGAGCGAGTGATCACCTTAAAAAACGGGGTGACACAAATGGTTTATAAACATGCGATTTCAACTGTTGTGCCCATGCGACAAGACGCGCAAAAAGATTAAAGATAAGCGCTTAGCGTTTTAAGCGTTTGTTCGCCATATTTAACATCGAATAGTTTTCCTTCGGGGTTAAATATAAATGTGACAGGAACGCCTTTGATATCGCCAAGTTTTAGTGTGTCTGCAGGATCAATGCCAAGGCTTGGATAATCCAATTGATACGTTTGAATCAATGGGCGCTGTTCGCTGACAGTTAGCCCATCATAATTTACACCAAATACAGCAATATTTTTGTTTTTATATTGTTGATAAAAAAGATTAATTTCAGGAATTTCATGTAAACACGGCGTACACCAACTGGCCCAGTAATTAATATATACCCACTTGCCTTTCAGTGATTTGAAAGGGATATCCTCCCCATCGATGGTTTGAAGTGTGGGGGTGTCAGCATGAACACTCGAAATAAAAAGCAGCATACTCATATAAAAAACAGATAAAAAACGCATCAATTTTAACCTTGTTCTAATGTTTCCCAGCGCGTATAAGCTTTTGAGAGTTTGTCTTCAAGCTCGCTTAATTTTTCGGTAATGGCATCTATTATTTTGGTGTCACATTGATAAAAAGCAGGTGCTGCTATTTCAAGATGCAAGGCTTTAATTTCTTTTTCTAAGCGCGTAATGGTTTTTGGCAGTTGATTGAGCTCGCGCTGTTCATCTGAATTTAACTGCGTTTGTTTAGCTGGTTTGAGTTTGGCTGGTGATGGGGCTTTTTTAGGGGGAGTTAATTGCTGCTTATAGCGTTGATAATCATCAAAGCCGCCGATGTGCTCTTGGATATGTCCTTCGTCTTCATAAACAAAAACGCTGCTGACCACTTGATTAAGAAAAGCTCTATCATGGCTGATTAAAAGCAGGGTTCCGGGGTAATTAAGCAATATTGTTTCGAGTAACTCAAGTGTTTCAATGTCTAAATCATTGGTTGGCTCATCCATGACCAGTAAATTAACAGGTTTTGCAAATAGTCGAGCGAGCAGTAGACGGTTACGCTCCCCACCAGATAAAGAAAAAACAGGTTGATTAAAGCGTTCAGGCGCAAATAAAAATTCACGTAGGTAAGACGCAACATGCTTGCTTTGACCGTTGATAGTGACAAAATCAGCGCCATCGGCAACGTTTTCCATGACGGTTTGTTGTTCATCAAGTTCTCGGCGAAGCTGGTCAAAATAAGCAATGCTTAATTGGGTGCCGAGACGAATGTGACCTGATGAAGGCTCTAAGTCACCGAGTAATAAACGTACAAGGGTTGTTTTACCACAGCCGTTAGGGCCAACAATGCCAATTTTATCCCCGCGCATAATCGTGCATGAAAAATCATGAATTAAATTTTTCTGATTCATTTGATAGTTTAGATTCGTTGCTTCAAGGACTTGTTTTCCAGAAGAAGCAACTTCCAGTGCATGTGACTTGGCTTGTCCTGTTTGTTCGCGGCGAGCACGGCGTGTTTCTCGCATGGCTTCTAATTGCCTGACGCGCCCTTCATTTCGAGTGCGTCGTGCTTTAACGCCTTGGCGCAGCCAAACTTCTTCTTCTTTTAAGCGTTTATCAAATAATTTATTCTGGGTAAGCTCGGTTGCACGTATAGCTTCTTGGCGATCTAAATACGTTTCGTAATTGCATGCATGCAAATAAAGATTGCCTCTGTCAATTTCTAGAATTGAAGTGGCAATACGCATTAAAAAAGTTCTGTCATGGGTCACCACCACGAGTGCACCCGGATAATTTTTAAGGTAAGTTTCAAGCCACTCAATGGTATCAATATCCAAATGGTTAGTTGGTTCATCGAGTAAGAGCAAGTCGGCTTTGGCGAGTAGTGCAGCACCTAATAAGGCGCGTCGTCGCATGCCGCCCGAAAGGCTGTTGATGGGCGCGTCTAGTGGCAAGCTTAAATGACTCGCCATGGTTTCAATGTGAGACAGCATATCCCAAGCATTTTCGGCATCTATTGTTTCCTGACACGTCATCATTTGTGTCATATTATTGGTAAGACAAGCTTCATGATACTGGGTTAATGTTTCACCGAGCGCGCCTAATTGATGCGCTAAAAAGTGATAGACGGTTTCATCGCGGCTAGTGGGCACATCTTGCATAAGACTAGCAACGCGAAGATTGGTTTGTTTGTGCAATTTTCCGCTGTCAGGTGTGATCTCGCCGTGTAATAGCTTGAGTAAGGTTGATTTTCCAGCACCATTTCGCCCAACAAGTGCGATGCGTGCTTTGGGCTGAATTTGCCAGTTGACCCGATCAAGAATGGTGTTGTTAGCAAGTGTTAGTGAAACCTGATTGAGTGATAAAATGCTCATAAAATACTCTAAGTTGAAAACCGGATTTTGTGTGAAGGCGTGTTTTGGTCATACATAAGATGCGTATTGAAGTAGATGTCCGCCTGATTTTTTGTTGCATTTTAAGTATGCGACACAGTATATCACATCGAAGTACTCATTGGCCTTGTTGCATCGCTCAAGCATTAAGTGACTTTTTTTGAGGTAAATAAAGCCTTAAAAATATTGCGTGTGGGTTGATTTAAATTAGTCAGAGGTAAAGTCGCAAGCCCTGCTGTTTGATAAAGTGCTTTTGTGATAGGTGAATCGATAGTATTTAAATGCTTTTGAATGCTTTCAATATCGCCTCGCATGAGTGGGCCTGTGAGGGCATCTTTTGCGATATCAGCTTGTTTTAAATTATCTAAGCTGGTTTGCATGAGGCGCGTACAAAGGGCATGGGCTTTTTTCTCAGGAATACCACTGCTTTCAAATAAAGCGTTTGCTTCGGCTGCGAGTGTGACCAAATAATTAGACGCCATGATGGCAGCGGCATGATAGCTTGCTTTTTGTTCGGGATTAATTTCAAAAACATTGGCATTTAAAGCGTTAGCTATAGCACTTAGTTGTGTCACCGCGAATGTATCGCCTTCAACTGCGCAATCAATGTGTTTAAACGCATTTTTTTCGGGTGTTTCTTTGTGGCAAAAAGCTTTCAGTGGATGCAAGCTGCCAATATGAATGTCTTGAGTTTTAAGGGGCATGAGAATGTCGGCGCTTAAAATGCCACTCAAATGCGCAACAAGGCTTTCGGGTTTCAAGTTTTTTGTTGCGGCGAGTTCAGATGCAATGATTTTTATATGCGTATCTTGGGTTGCAATAAACGTGACATCAGCTTGTGGTAGTTGATTGAGCGAATGGCAAGCCATGCCTTGAGCAAGTATTTTTGCGGCTTTTTCAGCGCGTGCATAAGTAGGGTGATAAATGCCTAATAAGCTGTATTGGTTTGTATCGATAAGTGCTTGCGCAAGTGCCAGGCCAACGCGTCCGGGGCCAATAAGATTAAATTGCATATAGGCTAATTAATTTGTTTTTGATGTAGGGCATAATACACCAAACCTGCTTTTTTTTCTTTCAGTGTTTTCCAGTGTGTTGCATCGAGCTTAAGCGGTTCTCGGGATTCAGTATAAATCAGCCCTTGTTTAGAGAGCATATTATTTTGTTCCAGCAAGATAATACTTTTTTCTAAAAGATCGGGTGCGTCAAAGGGTGGGTCAAGAAAAATAATATCAAACTGATCGGAGGCATTATTTAAATAATCTAATGCATTGCCTTCAATAATTTTAAATACGGAGGCATCAAATAAAATTGCTTGTTTTTTGAGATTTGAACACGTGTTGCGTGATGCTTCAATCAGAGTGACATGTGTGGCTCCCCGTGACCACGCTTCAAAGCCAAGTGCCCCACTGCCTGAAAATGCATCGAGACAACGTGCGCCACGAATAGAATGCATGAGCCAGTTGAAAAGTGTTTCTCGAATTCGGCTCGGGGTTGGCCTTAAACCTAAAGCACTTGGAAAGTTAATGTTCTTTCCGCGCTGGTTGCCACCTATGATGCGAACGGTTTGTTTCATAGGTGGTGTCATATTTTTCCGACCATGACGTCGAGTAGGCGGCTTGGGTTAACGTTCTTTTGAAAAGCTAATTGAACTTCTTTGGGGCTTACTGATGAGATATTATTTGTATAAGTATCTAGATAATTATCAGGCAAGCCATAAAAAGCCATTTTTAAGAGGATGCCTGCCATATTCTGGTTGCCTGCGATGGCAAGCGGAAAACTGCCAACGAGGTATTGTTTGGCCGCCTTTAATTCGGCATTACTCGGGCCTGTTTTAATAAATGCTTTAAGTGTATCGCGTGTTAAATTATCCGCGTCTTTGGCTTGTGCATTTTTTGTTGAGAATCCAATGATAAACGGACCACGTTCTGGCATCGGCACAAATTGGCTGTGTACGCCATAAGTGAGCCCTCGTTTTTCACGTAATTCATTGGCAAGACGGGATACGAGCGCGCCCCCCCCCAAAGTATAATTGCCCACCAAGAGCGGAAAATAATCGGGGTTGTGATGGTTAATGCCAAGCTGACCTAGTCGCAAGACGGTTTGAGACGAAGGAAAAGGAACTTCTATATCCATCGCTTCAACGAGCGGTTTTGCATTTAGAATCTGAGGTGCTTTTTTGCCCGTGGGAATATTTTGGGTCATGTTTTCAGCGAGTAATTCAGCATCTTTTCGGCTGAGCGCACCAACGAGCACAAGCATGGCATTTTGTTTGACAAAAAAGGTGTCATGAAAATGGCGAATATCGGCATGTGTAATTGCATCAATGGTTTTAATATCGCCATTAACTGGATGTGCGTACGGATGTGCTTGGTAGAGTGCGCGGAAAAAAGTTTGATTAGCTACTTCATCTGGGCGCTCTAAAGTCTGCCGAATTGCCATGAGTTGTTGTTTTTTTTCGCGTAGAAATGCTGCTTCAGGAAAGTCAGGCTGCTGAAGCATGCGTTTGAAAAGCGCTGTTGCTTTTGAGATGGCTTTTTTCTCTGTGAGTGTTTTTAGCTGTAGCACAATCATGTCACGATTATTTTCAGTAGCAAATTGAGCCCCTGTTTCGGCGAGTTGGTTTGCGAGAGTATCGGCATCAAGACCATCATTGCCTTGATTCAGAAGACGCGTGGTCAATGCACTTAAACCAAACAGTTGCCCGTCATAAGCAGAGCCTGCGCGAAAGGCAAGGCTAATATTTAGTATTGGAATCTCCATCGCGGGATAAAATACAACAGGGATACCTTGTTTTGTTTGCCAGCGCTCTATAGGCAGGGCGCTTTTGGCATTTGCTGTGTTAAAAGCGCTGAACCAAAGGCTAAAAAAGATAAGCAAAGGCTTAATTAAATATTTCATTGGGTGGCTCCTGTAAGAGGTAACAGACGTGCTTCGGTCATACGGGCGTTATTAAAGTAATGCATTGCAGCCGTTTGAATTTGTGCTGCTGTGACAGCTTGAATTCGTGTTTCATATTGATCTGCGACTTGCCAGCCCAAACCAATGCTTTCTAATAAACCAAGTTCCATGGCTTGCTGAAAAACTGAGTCACGTTCAAATGTTTTTTGGGCGATGAGCTGAGTTTTGACGCGCTTTAACTCAGCATCGGAAACAGGTGTTGTTTTTAGTGCATTAAGCTCTACTTGGATGTTTTCGCCAAGTTTGTTTAAAGTGCTGGATGCGCTCGGTGCGCCATAGATAATAAATTGCGTTTGATAGCGCGTATAAAGGTTGTATTCAACGCCGACGCTGCTGGCTTCTTCTTTTCCGCGAATTAAGTGTTGGCTAAAGCGACCACTTTCACCCGCATCAAGTAAAGCTGCAATCACTTCAAGCACATAAGGGGAGGTGTTATTTTGCTCTGAAGCAGTTTTAACACTTGGAACCGTATAGCCTTGAAGCAAAATAGGAATGTTAGCCGGTGCTTTGACTTCAAGCATTTTTTTGCCAAGCGCGGGGGGTTCGATTTGTTGTTTGCGTTGCACAGCAGGTTGTTTTTTAAGATGCCCAAATTCTGTTTTAACTAAAGCTAAAACAGTTTTAGGGTCTACATCGCCGACCACAACAACCGTTGCATTATTAGGGGCGTAAAAACGTTGGTACCAATGGCGTACGTCGGGGACGGTTAAATGCTTGATATCATCCATCCATCCAATTACGGGATGATGGTAAGGTGAGCTTAAATGCGCTGCAGCAAGAAAGCGTTCAAACGTTAAGGCTTGCGGGTTATCATCCGTACGCAGGCGGCGCTCTTCTTGAATGACTTTCATTTCTTTTATAAATTCGGCTTTATCAAGTAAGAGGTGTTGCATGCGATCGGCCTCTAAGGCTAAGCTTGTGGGTAGGTGTTCGGCCGCTATTTTTTCAAAATATGCGGTATAATCTGTGCTGGTAAACGCATTTTCTTGTCCGCCAAGGCCTGCAATGGTTTTTGAAAACACACCGAGAGGATAGCTTGGAGTGCCTTTAAACATGAGATGTTCAAGGGCATGTGAAATCCCGGTTAAGCCGCCGGGTTCATCGGCTGAGCCTATGTTGTACCAGACCATAGCAACAGCGACGGGTGCTCGATGATCTTCTTTAACCAATAGGGTCAGATCATTATCGAGTTTAAAGGATTGGATGCTATGATTGCTAAAGGCTATTTGAGAAAAAAGCGAGAAAAGTGCAAAAATCAAGAGAACAGTAGTACGCATGGTTGACCCCAATACCAATTAACTAAAAAGATGATAGAATTTCATATTTAATAGGATTTGTATACTCAATGAAGTGGTTTAAGAAAAATCAAGAAAAACAAAGTATGTTGACACGCCTTCAACAAGGGCTTGGAAACAAGCTCGGGCGTTTATTGCTTGGAAAAAAAGAAGTTGATACTGAGTTGCTGGAGGCACTTGAAACGCTTTTGATTACGTCTGACTTAGGTGTTAAAACCACACAAAAAATATTAGCCGATTTAACGCTGCGCTTAGAGCGTAAGCAGCTTAAAGACGGGGATGCTGTATTTGCGGCATTGCAAGCGCACATGAATGCATTAATTGCTGAGCATGCGGCACCACTTTCTCTTACAACATCCAATCAAACCCCTTTTGTTATCTTAATGATTGGAATCAATGGTGCTGGCAAAACAACCACCATGGGTAAGCTCGCGAAGCTGTATCAAAGTATGGGGAAGCGTGTGATGCTTGCCGCGGGAGATACTTTTCGCGCGGCAGCCGTTGAGCAGTTACAAGCTTGGGGCGCGCGAAGTAATATTCCCGTCATTGCACAACAAACAGGGGCTGATAGTGCATCGGTTGTGTTTGATGCATTTTCTGCGGCCAAAGCGCGTGGTATCGATGTGCTCATTGCAGACACAGCAGGACGCTTGCATACACAAGGCAACTTGATGGATGAGCTTAAAAAAGTAAAACGCGTGTTACAAAAAATAGATTCAGAGGCACCTCATGAAGTGATGCTTGTACTGGATGCGAGTATTGGTCAAAATGCATTAAATCAGGCGCGGCAATTTAATGAAGCCATTGGGGTTACAGGCATTACAATCACGAAGTTAGATGGCACGGCTAAAGGTGGTATTTTATTTGCAATAGCAGATGAATTGGGCCTTCCTTTTCGTTACATTGGTGTGGGGGAAGGAATGGATGATTTACGGGCATTTGACCCAGAGCAATTTATTCAGGCCATTTTTAAAAATGATCCAGTTCAAACAAGTTAGCAAGCGTTATTCAGGGGGCCATCAGGCTTTAGCAGACGTAAACTTTACCTTGGAGCAAGGTGAGATGGCGTTTTTGACAGGCTCTTCGGGTGCCGGCAAGAGTACGTTATTAAAGCTTGCGGGGTTGCTTGAGCGACCTTCTTCTGGCGATATTTTAATGCATGGTAAATCACTTAATGCGTTTAAAAAAAATGATATTGCAGCGCATCGCGCACGATTCGGCATGACCTTCCAGTCCCCTCACCTACTTTATGATAGGAATGTATTTGAAAATGTTGCATTGCCTTTGCACATAGAAGGCTTATCGCATGCTCAAATGACAAAACGCGTTCAAGGCGCTTTAGACAAAGTCGGCTTACTTTCAAAAGAAAATATATTGCCATTGCATTTATCAGGGGGTGAGCAACAACGCGTTGGGCTTGCGCGCGCGATTGTGCATAAACCTGATTGGTTGCTTGCTGATGAACCGACAGGTAATTTAGATCCTGCGCTTTCGCTTGATATCATGGGGCTTTTTGAGCAATTTAACCAAGCAGGTGTAGGTGTTTTAATTGCAACCCATGAATTATCGCTGATTGCACAGATGAAGCATCGTATTTTATGGCTGAAGGAGGGCAATCTGTGTTAATTCATGGCAAACAATTCATTCGACGACATGTTGAAGCCGTCAAACGGAGTGGTACCGCACTTAAACACGCACCATGGACCACGGGTGTGACGATTGTTGTGATTGCTTTGACTTTAATTTTACCGCTGTTATTCTGGCTTTTAATGGGGCAATTAAAACCTGTGATGCACGAATGGCAACAAGGGAAAGCCATTACGCTTTATCTTGACGCGTCGTTTGAAGTAGCTGATGAAGCTGATTTAATGGGGCGTATTGAGGTAACAAAAGGGGTTAAAACAGCTGTTTTTATTAGTGCGGACCAAAGTTTAGCTGAACTTGAAAAACAAGATGGCATGGAAGATATTAGACGTTATTTACCTGAAAACCCCCTGCCTGCAATGATTGAAGTGATGCCAACGAAGCTTGTGAATACGCCTGAAAAAATTGAACAGCTCTATCAAGTATTAAAAAAATATTCACATGTCGAACAAGCGCAATTAAACCGAGATTGGGTTGGTCGCTTATACGCCATGTTTAATTTTTTGACCTATTTAACTGGGTTTCTTGGGATAATATTTGGCCTTATGGTCGTCTTTATTATTCGAAATTTATTGCGACTTGCAGCCCATGAACATCATGATGAAATTCAAGTGTTTAAGTTAATCGGCGCAACAGATGCATTTATTTTACGTCCTTTTTTATATACCGGAGCGTGTTTGGGCGTACTCGGGGCGCTCGGTGCTTTTTTAGGAAGCCATCTCATCTTATGGCGCTTAAGTTATGCACTACGTGCTTTTATGGCGCCAGGATTTGGTGCGCCATTTGCAGTAGGGTTTTCATGGAGTGAGTTATTATGGTGTGTGTTGTTTGGTTTTGGGTTAGGTTGGCTCGGCGCGTATCTTCCTTTGAAGCGTCAACTTGCACATATTGAACCATGCCATTGAATCATGCTATAATGTGTCAAAAATTCAAGCAATGCGTATTTTTTCCTGGAGGGATTGCACTTGAATCTACCCCTACAATTAGCAACTACACATCTTCCAATTGGCAGTTTGGATGCATATATCCATCAGGCCAATCAAATTCCATTACTCACACTCGAAGAAGAGCGTGATTGCGCACGTCGTTTTCATGACGAAGGTGATGTTGAAGGTGCACGTCAATTAGTTCTTGCGCATTTACGCTATGTGGTGCGCGTAGCACGTGGCTATTTAGGCTATGGATTAGCTTTAAATGACTTAATTCAAGAAGGCAATGTGGGTCTCATGAAGGCAGTTAAACGCTTTGATCCCAATCAAGGTGTGCGTTTGGTTTCGTTTGCGGTGCACTGGATAAAAGCAGAAATTCACGAATTTGTTTTAAAAAACTGGCGCATTGTCAAAATTGCCACAACCAAAGCGCAACGCAAATTATTTTTTAATTTACGTCAAATGAAAAAGCGTTTGGGTTGGTGTAGTGCAGAAGAAATTAAAGCCGTTGCCAAAGACTTAGGGGTCACCCCTAAAGATGTAGAAGTAATGGAAATGCGTTTAAATGCCATGGATGCAGCGTGGGATGGCGATGATACAGACAATGAGTCATCTGCCGCCTCTCAATATACGCCTGCTCTTTATTTAAGTGATGCAAGTGCTGATCCGGCGCATATTGTTGCTGAAGCAGCAGGTGAGCTTGCCGACAGTGAAAAATTACACTTTGCGATGGCACAGCTTGATGCGCGTAGCCAAGATATTTTAAAAGCACGTTGGTTTCAAGATGAAAAAGCAGTCACACTGCATGCCTTGGCTGAAAAATATAGTATTTCAGCAGAGCGCGTCCGGCAGCTTGAAAAAAATGCAATGAAAAAGCTCCGTGAGCATTTCGACCGGGATTAAGCCACGCCAAGATCAGGATTATAGAGTATAGATTGTTTTTTAGGCATCTGGATTAGGAATAAGTGCTTTGGGAGGCTTTTCAGGTGCTTCTTTAGTGGGGCAATGATACGTTGCGAGTGTCTCGCCGTTCAATGACACGGTTTTAAGCGCCACAGGGAACTTCCAGAGTGTATGTAAGTGTCTGAGTACTTCTTGGCAGTCTTTGTTCAATGGCACACGGTTATGTTGCGTGTAATGCAAGGTCAGGGAGCGGTCCCCTTCTAAATCAACAGCGAATATCTGAATATCAGGATCGAGGCTGCCTAAATTATACTGCGTAGATAAAGATTCTCGAATACGTTGATAACCCGATTCGTTGTGAATTGCATTGATGCGCATTTCAGGCTCTTGATCGTTATCGGTCAGCATAAATAATCTTAAATCACGCGTGAGTTGTGGAGATAAAAACTGAGAGATAAAGCTTTCATCTTTATAATTTCGCATGGCATTATCTAGACTGCTAAGCCAATCGGTATTGGCCAAGCCAGGAAAGCTTTTGACTTCTTCGTGACTTGGATTTTCACAGATACGACGCATATCTTGATACATGTGATACCCCAAGCAATAGGGGTTAATGCCGCTAAAATGAGGGCTGTTGTAAGCGGGTTGCGCAACCACATTGGTGTGATTTTGTAAAATTTCAAGCATAAATTCATCGGTCACAAGGCCTTCATCGTAGAGGGCATGCATGAGCGTGTAGTGCCAAAAAGAAGCCCAACCCTCGTTCATCACTTTGGTTTGCCCTTGCGGATAAAAATATTGTGCAACTTTACGGACGATTCGAACTAGCTCACGCTGCCAAGGTTTTAATAAAGGCGCATTTTTTTCAATAAAATATAAAATATTTTCTTGTGGATCGGCAGGAAAGCGAGGTTTTGTTTTGTTTGTGTTTTTGTCTTGCTCTTTGTCTGGAGGCAGTGTGCGCCATAACTCGTTCACTTGAGATTGCATGTACGCTTCGCGTGTTTGTTGTCTTAGTTTTTCTTCTTGTAATGAAACAGGCGGTGGGTGTTTATATCTGTCAACGCCATAGTTCATTAAGGCATGACACGCATCTAAAATCGCCTCCACTTCGTCGATGCCATGTTTTTCTTCACAGTGGCTAATATAATTGCGAGCAAAAACAAGGTAATCAATAATACCTTCAGAATCCGTCCACATTTTAAACAAATAATTACTTTTAAAAAAAGAGTTATGGCCATAGCATGCATGGGCTATCACAAGGGCTTGCATCGGCAGTGTATTTTCTTCCATAAGATAAGCAATACAAGGATTTGAGTTAATCACAAGCTCATAAGCGAGGCCCATTTCACCCCGTTGATAACGCTTTTCGACGTTAACAAAATGCTTTCCGAACGACCAATGATGGTAACCAATTGGCATGCCTACAGAGGCATAGCAGTCCATCATTTGTTCTGCTGTGATAATTTCGATTTGGTTGGGGTACGTATCTAATCTAAAATCTTTGGCAAGGCGTCCAATTTCACGATCGTAGGTTTGAAGGAGCTCGGGGGTCCACTCAGCGGTGACTGATAAAGGCTTTTTTTTCTTCATGCGATTGCCTTCTTTTTGAAAAGCTCACGAAAAACAGGATAAATATCAGTGACGCTATCAATGCTTTCTATACAGAAATTAGGGTAAAGAGGGGTTAGCGTATCATACACTTCCCACAAGCTTTGGTGATGGCGAGGCATGATTTCAACATACGCAAAATATTGTAAGAGCGGCATGATACGGTCACGCAAGAGCTCTTGGCAGTGCGGGGAGTCGGCATTCCAATTATCACCATCAGAGGCCTGTGCCGCATAAATATTCCAAGCATTAGGCGGGTAGCGGCTGGTGATAATTTCATCTAATAATTCGAGAGCACTTGAAACAACGGTCCCCCCTGTTTCGCGAGAATAAAAGAATTCTTCTTCGGTGACTTCTTTGGCTGAGGTGTGATGCCGAATAAATACAAGTTCGATTTTTTGATAATTTTTGGTTAAAAACAGATAGAGCAAAATAAAAAAACGTTTGGCGATGTCTTTTTTAACTTCATCCATAGAGCCTGAGACATCCATAATGCAAAACATCACTGCTTGTGTCGTAGGCGCTGGAATTTTGATGCGGTTATTATACCGTAAATCAAGCGTGTCTAAAAATGGAACGCTTTTAATTTTTCGTTTTAAAAAAGCCATGCGTTCTTTGAGTTTGGCTTGTTTTTTTTCTTCGGGGTCAGATTTTTTCTTGAGTGTTTGGAGTGTTTTTTTGATGTCACGTAACTCACGTTTATAGGGCGCTGAGAGTGCTAATCGTCGACCGATTGCCTGTCGCATAGAGCGCACAATATTTAAATTAGTCGGAATGCCACTTGTTGTAATGCCCGCTCGAACGGTTTTCGGTGTATCCATTTTGGCAAGTTCTTTTCGAATTAAATCAGGCAGCGCTAAATCTTCAAAATAAAGCTCTAGAAACTCATCGCGTGACAATTCAAATATAAAATCATCATCGCCCGCACCTTGATTACTTGCCTCCCCACTGCCGCTACCTTGGCCTTGTTTCGGGGGGCGTTTAATCTGGTCGCCTTCAAGAAACTCATCATTGCCAGGTAAAATGCGCTCAACGTGTCCGCCAGAGCCTTGTGCAAAGCGTGGTTCGGCAATATCTTTGGCTGGAATGCTGATCTGTTCTTCGCGGTCGATGCCAGTGATACTACGCTTGCCTATGGCTTTTGAGACGGCCTCTTTGATTTGATGTTTATAGCGGCGCAAAAAGCGCTGGCGATTAACGGTGCTTTTTTTTCCGGCATTAAGTCGTCTGTCAATCAATTGAGTCATAAATAAAGGCGGCCTTTATTGTGATTTGCGTACGCGTAAATACCATTCGCATAAAAGACGAACTTGTTTTGCGGTATAGCCTTTGTCTTCCATGCGTGCAATAAATTCAGCATGCTTTGTTTTTTCTTCTGCAGATGCTTTTGCATTAAACGAAATAACAGGAAGCAAATCTTCAGTGTTGGTAAACATTTTTTTCTCAATCACGGATTTGAGTTTTTCGTAGCTATTCCAACGAGGATTTTTGCCCTGATTATTTGCGCGTGCACGAAGTACAAAGTTGACTACTTCATTTCGAAAATCTTTTGGATTTGAAATACCTGCGGGTTTTTCAATTTTTTCTAAATCAGCATTGAGTACCGCGCGATCAAGAATGGCACCGGTATCAGGGTCACGGTAATCTTGGTCTTGAATCCAAAAATCTGCATACGTGATATAACGGTCGAAAACATTTTGGCCGTATTCAGAATAAGACTCAAGGTAAGCGGTTTGAATTTCTTTGCCGATAAACTCAACGTATTTAGGGGACAAAAATTCTTTGATAAAATTTAAATAGCGTTCACCAACTTCCTCTGGAAATTGTTCTTGTTAAATTTGTCGTTCTAGCACATACAGCAAAGGCTCCGGGTTTGCGGCAACTTCAGTGTGATCAAAGTTAAATACTTTGGATAGAATTTTAAAAGCAAAACGGGTTGATATGCCATTCATGCCTTCATCAACGCCTGCAAAATCTCGATATTCTTGATACGATTTTGCTTTGGGATCCGTATCTTTTAAGCTTTCACC
>JASJHH010000086.1:0-19705 GCA_033791145.1 Legionella sp. | reverse complement strand
TGTCCGCGGGGTCCGTGGATGCCGCGGCACGTAGGCCGGACGGGGGCTGTAGCCCAATTGTCAACACACCCTATATATACGTAAAATTAAAACGCATTAAGTAACTAATTTTAATTCATGTCAAGATTAAAAACCTATAGGCAATGCCAAAAAATTATGTTAATATTTTTCAATCTAGTATAAGGCTTTCATGCCGAACACATATTATTAGTAATAAGCCAACGCCCCTAATGCGTTGCTTTTCGTAACATAATTCTGGATACCCATTGCGTTTAATCTAAAACACATTAATTAATAACCTCAAAGCGAGCCCTATGAACCTGAGTGAACTAAAGCGATTACCAATTGCTGAATTGGTAAACATCGCACAAGAAGCAAAAATCGAAAACACCTCCCGGATGCGTAAACAAGACATCATTTTTTCCATTTTAAAATCACATGCCGCTAAAGGCGCTGATATTTATGGAAACGGAGTCGTTGAAATCTTACCTGAAGGTGGCTTTGGCTTCTTACGGTCCGCCGATGGCTCTTATTTAGCAGGCCCTGATGATATTTATGTGTCACCCAGCCAAATCAGACGCTTTGGATTACGAACAGGTGACACGATTTCTGGAAAAATTCGCCCTCCTAAAGACAACGAGCGTTATTTTGCATTACTTAAAGTTGATAAAATCAACTATGACACCCCTGAAAATGCAAAACGTAAAATTCTTTTTGAAAATCTAACCCCTCTCTTTGCTTCTAAGCGCCTAGTCATGGAGCAAGGTAACGGTAGCACCGAAGACTTAACCGCACGCGTGATTGACCTTGCAGCCCCATTTGGACTTGGACAACGTGGCCTGATTGTAGCACCACCTAAAGCCGGTAAAACCATTATGCTGCAAAACATCGCGCATTCTATCGCAAAAAATTATCCCGACTGTCATCTTATCGTCTTACTCATCGACGAGCGACCTGAAGAAGTCACCGAGATGAAACGAACCGTAAAAGGCGAGGTCGTTGCGAGTACCTTTGATGAACCTGCAACACGCCATGTGCAAGTCGCAGAAATGGTGATTGAAAAAGCGAAGCGCTTGGTTGAACACAAAAAAGATGTGGTGATTTTACTTGATTCGCTGACACGACTTGCACGTGCTTATAACACCGTTGTTCCTTCATCCGGAAAAGTACTCACCGGTGGGGTCGATGCAAATGCGTTACAACGGCCAAAACGCCTATATGGTGCAGCCCGAAATATTGAAGAAGGTGGCAGTCTTACCATTCTTGCAACAGCCATGGTTGAAACCGGTTCTAGAATGGATGAAGTCATCTATGAAGAATTCAAAGGTACGGGTAATATGGAAATTCACTTGAGCCGAACAATTTCTGAACGACGTACTTTCCCTGCAATTAATATTAATCGCTCAGGTACGCGTCGTGAAGACTTATTGCTTTCACCTGAAGAACTCCAACGCATGTGGATTTTACGTAAAATTTTGCAGCCTATGGATGAATCAGATGCGATTGAATTCTTACTCGAACGCATGAAAAGCCATAAAACAAACGCTGAATTTTTTGGTGCGATGAAACGTCAAGAAAAATAATTTTTTAGGAACCAGCTCATGAAATATGCTGACTTACGTGATTTTATAACCCATTTAGAATCGCGTAAGTTACTGCAGCGCATTGATTATCCTGTTTCACCCCATCTTGAAATGACGGCAATCAGCGATAAAGTCTTACGCCAAGACGGACCCGCATTGCTCTTTACACATCCTAAAAACCATCATATCCCCGTGCTGACTAATTTATTTGGAACGGTTGAACGCGTTGCCCTTGCAATGGGCCAAGAAGATATCAAAGCCTTACGTGACATCGGTCATCTACTTGCTGCCTTAAAAGAGCCCGAGCCTCCTAAAAACTTTAAACATGCATTTGAGCAAATACCTCTATTAAAACATGCCTTTAATATGGCACCTAAAACCACTGACCGCGCGATTTGTCAAAAACATGTCATAGAAAAAAATCAGGTGGATTTAACCAAACTCCCTATTCAAACGTGCTGGCCTGGTGATGTGGCACCACTCATTACCTGGGGGCTTGTTACGACCAAAGGTCCAAATCAAGACCGAGAGAACATTGGCATATATCGCCAGCAAGTGTTGAATAAAAATCAGTTGATTATGCGTTGGCTTGCCCATCGCGGCGGCGCACTCGACTATTTAGAGTTTCAAAAAGCTTATCCTGGAGAGCGCTTTCCAATTGCTGTCACGCTTGGCACTGATCCCGCAACGTTACTTGCCGCAGTGACCCCCGTACCTGATAGCTTATCTGAATACGCCTTTGCAGGACTTCTGCGCGGCAAACGCACCCATTTAACCCGTTGCATTACCCATGACCTGCACGTTCCTGCGAATGCAGAATTTGTACTTGAAGGCTATCTCGAGCCAGGCCTTGAAGCGCCTGAAGGACCATTTGGCGATCACACCGGCTATTATAACGAAGTTGAAACCTTTCCTGTATTTACAGTTGAATGCATCACACACAGACCTGACCCCATTTACCACAGCACTTATACCGGCCGCCCGCCTGATGAGCCTGCAATATTAGGTCTTGCACTGAACGAGGTGTTTATTCCTATTTTACAAAAACAATTTCCAGAAATTACTGATTTTTATCTGCCACCTGAAGGCTGCTCTTATCGTTTAGCGGTCGTTACGATTAAAAAACAATATCCCGGGCACGCAAAACGCGTCATGATGGCTGTCTGGTCTTTCCTTAAGCAATTTATGTACACCAAATTTGTGATTGTGTGTGACGATGATATTAATGCGCGTAACTGGCAAGATGTGATTTGGGCAATGACCACTCGCATGGACCCTGCACGTGATACCGTCATGATAGAAAACACACCCATGGATTACCTTGATTTTGCCTCTCCCGTGTCAGGGCTCGGCTCAAAAATAGGCATGGATGCAACCAACAAATGGCCTAGTGAAACAACGCGCCCCTGGGGGGAACCCATGGAAATGGACCCTGATATTTTAACTAAAATTAATGCTTACTGGCCTAAACTCGGATTATAATTATGTCAATAACCATGACTCCTGCTGAAGTCACCGACGTCACCCCGCTCACCAATCGACTGCTTCGCGTAACCCTCACGCCAGAGCAATATATTCACTATGATGCTGGACAATATTTAGAAATCATTTCACCTAATCCAGAAGAAACACTCTATTATTCAATCGCCAATGCCCCTCTTGGATCGAAAAAATATGAATTACATATTCGCCATCAACCCAATCATACAGAACAACAGCATGTACTCGATGCCATTACAAAACAAGGCAGGGTGATTTTAAACCTACCATTTGGTACCTGCACCTTGCATGCACTGAACCAAGAGCAACCTATTTTATTGATTGCTGGCGGCACAGGATTTGCACCGATTAAAGCCATGATTGAGCAATTATTAACAGATGGTAGTACACAGCCTTTCACGCTGTATTGGAGCGCACGAACACAAGAAGATTTATATCTTGATGAAAAAGTACTCGCTTGGGAAAAACATGTTCCGCATTTTGATTATATACCGCACTTAACAGAGCAAAATTCAAAACCTCTTATTAAACGCATCACCGAACAACACCAAACAAATCTCAAAAACCATCAAGTGGTCCTCGCTGGCCCCTTTGATTTTGTTTTCGCGCTACGCGATGCCTTAATTAATCAAAACATTCCCAAAGAGCAGCTATTTTCTGATGCCTTTGCCTTAGAAAAACCTTCTGGAGAAACATGATGACCACTTTTTATCAACTATTAGCTTTGGTTGGCGCAGGGCTTATTGCTTGGCTTATTTACCGCGCGATTAAAAATCAACCCGAGCAATTTAGCCGTAAAAATTTAAGCAAAAGCTTTTCTAGCATGGGTATGCTCGCATTAATATTAATTATATTTGTTGCTTTTTTGGTCTTTATCACGCGACAGTAAAAGCAAATTTCTCACAATATCGGGTCTATCTGTAATCACCCCATCAACACCCATTGCAATTAATTGTATCACCAAAGGTATATTTATCTCGTTGCCTGTTCTATCCGGAAAAGTCCATGTTGCCACTTTTAATCCGAGTTGATGCGCTTGTTGAAGTGCTTCGTGCGTCAATTCAATATCTTCAACATCCCACCATGTGCCGCCCAACGCGCTAATCATTTCAGGAATCGAATCATGATAATTTTTTAATAAATAGCCAATCGTCCAGGAACCTGCAATTTTTGCATCCATATTGCGCAATACTTTCTCGTGATCAATATCGGTAAGATAAGCTGTCTCTATTTTTGAATTTAATTGCTGTAACATCAATAAGCATTGCCAGTCATACGCTTGAACTTTTGTTCTATCACTAATTCCTTCTGCTTCAAGCACTTGATTTAACGCACTTACTATTTCATCAGCAGACACACTTAAATCAGGCCGCGTTGGGTCTGTTTTAATTTCAATTTGAAATCCAACTGGATACTGCTCCGATTTTTTTATATCTTGAATCACCGCTTGCAAAGTAGGAATAGCTGTATGATCTTCAGGAATTTGTGATGCATAAATTGCAGCATAAATACTCAGTGGCCGAATGCGCCCTACATCATATGTTTGTAATTGCTTAAGCGTTAAATTTTTAACTATAACTTCTGGCTCTATACTCACCCAATCACCTGTCGCATCACGTGTGATATCTGGGTTTAAGACTAAATCATGATACACCACTAAAACACCATCTTTGGTCATCGCAATATCTAAATCAATCGCATCAACATGATGGCTTAATGCAACTTGAAAACCTGGCAGCGTATTTTCAGGCGCAAGCCCTCGCGCACCACGATGCCCATAAACCACCATGCTTTGTGCAGAAAAACAGATAAATAATAAATTAAACAAAACGAAGACGTGTTGATAATTTATCTGCCGCCGACGTGCCGCGATTTGTTCGCGATATCCTGTTTTTTTGATTGCTTTCAATAAGAGAGTCAAATAAATATCCAGTTTTTTACCAAGGGTTGATATTAATATTCTATACGATTCAATCGTATAGATATGCCATATATTATACGTTAGTACCGTATATGTCAGAAATTCACATGTTTTACCGCCTATAGAAATTATAAGCGGTATGACTTACCTAGACTCAGCCCTGGCGCTCTCATCACCAGCAACCCATTTATACTCGCTGTTAACATGGCAGCAGTCCGCAATATCATTACAAGATGCAGTAACACCATTGAATCTGCAAGTCATATTTTGTGAGCAGCTGCTGTTACCAACCACCGTGCCTCCTTGGTTGGTGCACTCAGACGCGACTGCCACAGGGGAAAGGAGCAAGGCAATTGCGAAGGCCATAGCACTTATAATACGCAAGAGTAATTTATTCATTTTTTGCCTCCTATTGTTTTAACTCAATAGAAGTATGGCTTACCTTGCTCACTGTGATTAAAATAAAACCCATCTGGTTGATGGGAATCGAGCCATTAAGGCCCAGGGTTCTCAAGACTTAACATGCCTGAATTAAAGTCATAAGCAAATAATTCGGCATAACGACCCCAATCAATCACGGTACGTAAGACTCTATCGGCTTCTTTATCACTGAAATAATCTTCAAGCTTGGTTAAAAATCGCTCTTCTGACACGCGGTGATTCGGTTTTTCATCCAGCACATAACGAATGTGACGTGCAAGTGGAATAGTCGCAAGCAACTGCTCTGCAAATAAATGCTTTCGTTCTTGCAAATCAGCCTCAGAAAATTGCTGCCCTAATGGCGTTAGGTGAATATCCCCCGCAGCAATTTGTGCAAAACCTAAAACCTCTAGCGTTTCTAAAATAGGGAACAAATCATCCACATGCATTGTGATTTCATCAGCAAGCTCAGGCAAATCAATTTTTGCTTCAAACAATTTCATGGTTTCAATTAAACCTGATAATTCTGATGGCTCCACTTGTGGCAAGCGATACCCTAAACCAATTTGACGTTCGCGCGCTGCATGTTTTTCTTTACCGTCAACGCCTGTTGTCATCAGCATATAAATTCTATCAACCACAGCGCGGCATTCAGGTCTGTCTAAATCACGCGATGTCAGATGATCAAGCTGTAAGTCTGCCCGTACAAAACCAGGATCACTACCTAGAATAATAATTCTATCTGCCAGAGTAACCGCTTCTTCAATATTATGTGTGACCAATAAAATGGAATTCGTATTGGTTTTTTTATCTCGCCAAAGGGCTAACAAATCAGAGCGTAAATTCTCAGCTGTTAATACATCAAGTGCTGAAAAAGGCTCATCCATTAAGAGCACATCAGGATTAACTACCAAAGCACGCGCAAACCCAACCCGCTGACACATGCCACCGGATAGCTCACGTGGATAAGCCGACTCAAATCCATCTAGCCCAATAATGTCAATTGCCTCAATTGCGCGTTTTCGCCGAATTTCGCGGCTAATACCTGCAGCTTCGAGGCCAAGTTCAACGTTTTCAAGAACTGTTAACCATGGCATTAAAGCAAAGGATTGAAAAACCATAGCAATACCCGACACAGGACCTTTTATCCAGTCGCCTCGATAACACACCCGGCCTTTCGTAGGTGAAACAAGACCCGCCATAATCCGAAGCAATGTTGATTTACCTGAGCCTGATTTACCCAGTAATGCGACAATTTCGCCTTTTTTCAGTGAAAAACTAATATCATCTAATACCAGCAATGGTTGTCCTGCTGATTTTTTATAGGCTTTACGCACATGATCAAGTGAAACAATAATCTCTGACATATCAGCCTCTATCTAATTGAAAACGCGCCTCAGCCAAGCGATATAATGGACGCCAAAGTAGCTGATTAAACATCAAAACATAAACACACATCATTGCTGTTCCTAATGCAATTTGAGGAAAATCTCCTGCAAACGTATTGGCTTGAATATATTCCCCAAGCCCTGTGGCACGCAGTGTTGTGCCGCCCCAACTTACCCACTCAGCCACAATGCTTGCATTCCAAGCACCCCCTGCGGCGGTAATTGCACCGGTAATATAAAACGGGAAAATAGCAGGTAAAATAAGCCTTCGCCACCACTGAAATCCGCGCACACCAAAATTGGCTGCCACTAAATTTAAATCTCGTGGAATCATTGAGGCACCCGCAATCACATTAAATAAAATATACCATTGTGTGCCTAGAATCATAAGCGGTGTTACCCAAATTTGTACGTTTAAATCAAACCGAACAATCGCAATCACAAACAAGGGATAAAACAAATTAGCCGGAAAAGCGGCCGCAAGCTGAATCAATGGCTGTATTTTTTGAACCCATCTAGGACGCAGCCCAATCCACACCCCCACAGGAATCCAAACAAGCGAGCTTAATATAATCAAAACAATCACGCGTAATGCCGTTGCCATGCCCAACAATGCAACATGCTCTACCTCACGCACCGTAATCGTTGGTGATATAAATAAAAATAATTGATACCCCGAAAAAAATAATACCGCCCAAACGAGCGTATTCCAAATCCAATCCTTTGTGACTCGCGATTTAAGCACCTCATCTCGTGATACGGCAACCAGTGCCCGACGAGAAAACCAAGGAATATTAATCACTTGATCTTTTATCCAAACAATTCCGAGACCCACCAAATCAACCAAACGACTTTTACGTAACCAATTTAAAAACCACGATTGATAAGGCTCATCATCAGGGGACGCATCTAATTTAAATTTCTCAGACCATGCAATCAAGGGCCTAAATAAAATTTGATCATATATAAAAATTACAATAATCATGGTTAGTATTGCATACCCAATCGCTTGCAAATTTCCTTGCTCAATTGCAAGTGCGATATACGATCCAACACCAGGCAAGCGAATATCTTGGTGAGAAACCACTATCGCCTCAGATAACACCACAAAAAACCAACTGGCAGACATAGACATCATCATGTTCCACAAAAGCCCTGAGAGCGAGCAGGGGACTTCAATCTTCCAAAAACGTTGCCAGGCTGATAATTGAAACATCGAGGCTACTTCACGAAAATCTAATGGCACCATTTTAACTGATTGATAAAAGCTTAAGGTCATATTCCAAACTTGAGACGTAAAAATCACAAAAATAGATGCACATTCAGGGCCCAGTAAACTCCCAGGAAACAGATGAATAAATCCTGTCACTGTAATCGCTAAAAAACTCAACACGGGTACCGATTGTAATACATCAACCATGGGAACAATTACGCGCTCAGCACGTTTACTTTTAGCTGCCAAGGCACCCACTATCAACGTAAATAGCAATGAAAATCCCAATGCGATAAACATTCGAAGCACGGTTCTAAGGGCATAAAAAGGTAATACTTTTGGATCAAGCGAAATAGGCAGTGGCTGACCAACAGCATAAGGCGTTGCCATTTGTTGGCCTGCACGCCCTAAAAAAAACAAACCAAAAATCACAAGCACGAGCAACAGCAAGTCCCAGCCATTAAACAGCCGACTCACCGGATCACGATTCATGCTATAAACGTGACGTTTGCCCACGTGACAACCCCTTTTGCCTAAAAAATAAAATATCAGCTTGATTTTACCGCGCTTTTAATCCCTGATAAAGCAATAATAAACGCATGGTTTAAAACACCATTTCAATTGCAGTATCAAGCCCCAGCGCTGTAATTTTATCACCTAAAGGAATACTACGTTTCCCAGGATAAATAATATACAAATGTTCTAAGGCTAAATCTGACAACGCCTGATGCATGGACTTTGTTACTTTAGGCGCATCAGAAAATTTAAACTCAAAACCAATTGGCTTACCATTTAAAAAAACAAACAAATCTAATTCTGCACCCTGTGCCGTACGCCAAAAAAAAGCTTCCTCAGCACGCAAATCAAAATAGGTAATTAATTGCTCAAGTGCAAAGCCTTCCCAGATAGCACCTAATTGTGGATGACGTAATAACGCTTCTTCAGTTTGAATACCAAGTAGTGTTAATAACACACCACTATCACGAAAAAAAATTTTAGGTGTCTTAACTTGCCTTTTTTTGATATTACTATGCCATGGTGGCATCACTCGAATCATAAAAGTACCTGATAAAATATCAAGATAATGACGTACTGTGTGTCCAGAAATACTGAGTGAATTACCTAGCGCATGCATATTAAGCAACTGGCCATGCACATGACTTAACATCATCCAAAAACGACGAAGCATCAAGGCTGGTACTCTAAAACCTAAATTTGGAATATCTTGTTCCAGAAAGGTTTGAATATATGCTTCTCGCCACAAATAACTATGCTCTTCCGTCTTCGCAAGATAAGCACGCGGAAACCCACCACGAATCAATAAAGTTGAACTCAACTTAACCTCCTGAAGCTGAAAAGGAGTGAGTTCAATATATCCAATACGTCCTGCCAACGTTTCAGAAGATTGCTGAATCAAGTGGCGTGATGCACTGCCTAATATAAGATATTGTGCTTGTTTTTTATCAACAAGTACTCTTAATATGGGAAATAAATCGGGTAATCGCTGTATCTCATCAATAATAACAAGCCCGCTTAACCGTTCTAAAACACGCATAGGCTCTGATAGCGCCAGTATATCTGCCGGATCTTCTAGATCAAAACTATGTGTATTACCGGAATAATCTTCTATAATTTTTTTCGCCAACGTTGTTTTCCCACATTGGCGCGGTCCAAGTAAAGCAACAACCGGATGCACCTCTAATTGTTTTCGTGTTTGTTGTGCAAAACAAATGCGATCTAACATTTTATCCATGCAATTATGAACCCTGCCTTCATAATTGCATGGATAAAACACGAAATCAATCCCCCAAAAAACCCACACATCTTGCTCATGCAACCTATCTCAGTATAATCAAAAGTTCTTATTTAAAAATAAAAGCTAAAATAATAAATAGGATACGTATGCTTAAACACACACCGCTTCATGCCACACATATTGCTTTAGACGCTAAAATGGTCGACTTTCATGGTTGGGACATGCCCCTTCATTATGGGTCACAACTCAAAGAACATGAAACCGTGCGAACCAATGCAGGTATGTTTGATGTGTCTCATATGACTATTGTTGATATTTTAGGGGCCGGTGGACGTCAATTTTTACGAAAAATATTAACCAACGATGTCGACCGCCTTAAACACGTTGGGCGCGCATTGTATACGTGCCTTTGTAATGAGCATGGTCAGATACTCGATGATTTAATTGTTTATCAGCGCGCCCCTGATAATTATCGCCTTATCTTAAATTCAGCTACCCGCGAACACGTGCTCGCCTGGCTTCATGATAAAAGCCAAGGGTTTTCAATTGGCCTTCAAGAACGCACCGAGCTTGCAATGCTTGCCGTACAAGGCCCGAGCGCCATCAACAAAACATTAGAGGCACTCAGGCCTGCTGAAGCGGATGCCGTCTCTACCCTTGCATCTTTTGAATGTGTCGATGTTGGGGACTATTTTTTTGCTCGCACAGGTTACACCGGCGAAGATGGCTTAGAAATTATTTTACCGCAAGATAAACTAGAAGCACTTTGGGCCGACTTACAAAATCAAGGCGTTGCCCCTGCAGGCCTTGCGGCCCGTGATACCCTACGCCTTGAAGCAGGTTTCTTACTCTACGGCCAAGACATGGATGAAACTAAAACACCACTTAATTCAGGCCTTGCCTGGACGGTTCAGTGGGAGCCTTATGAACGTGATTTTATTGGCATGAACGCCTTACTTGCTCAAAAAAAGCACGGCGTTAAATGCAAGTTAGTCGGATTGACGCTTGAAAAATCAGGCATCCTGCGGCCCGGACAAGCTGTTTTTGTCGATGATAAAGAAATCGGCATTATTACCAGCGGGACTTATTCTCCAACACTGAAATATTCAATTGCCATTGCACGCGTCTTAGTTGAGGTCGACAAGCATGCCACCGTTGAGATTCGCGGAAAACGCTTGCCTGTAACCGTCCAAAAACCTCGTTTTTATAAAGCATTAAAATAGGAGCATCTTATGAAATTTACAGAAACCCACGAGTGGATCAACACTGAAGCAACACCTGTTACTATCGGTATCACGGAGCATGCGCAAACCTTACTGGGCGATTTGGTTTTTATTGAGTTACCTGAAGAAGGACAAACCGTTAAAGCAGGAGATGAGCTTGGTGTCGTTGAATCAGTGAAAGCCGCATCTGACTTTTATGCACCTATTAGTGGCACAATTGTTGCAGTTAACCACCAAGTCAAAGAAGATCCGGCCTTGATTAATCGCGATGCAGAAGGCGAAGGCTGGCTTTTTAAAATAGATGCAAATAATCCAAACGAATTATCCGAATTACTTGATGAGCTGCAATACAAAAATATGATTCATGAGGACCATTAATATATGCCCTATATTCCTCACACACCTGAAGATATCAAAGCGATGCTTAAACGCATTGGCGCACCAAACATTGAAGCACTGTTTGATGAAATTGCACCTGCATTGAAACAAAAAGCATTCGAACATCTACCCGATGGCCTTAATGAAATGGCTTTGCTGCAACACGCAAAAGATTTAGCCCATCAAAACACAGAAAACACTTGCTTTATAGGGGCTGGTTGTTACGAACACCATATTCCAGCAGCAGTATGGGATATCGCATCACGCGGGGAATTTTTAACCGCCTATACACCATACCAAGCCGAAGCAAGCCAAGGGACACTACAACTGCTCTATGAGTTTCAAACCATGATTGCTGAGCTGACAGGTATGGACGTTGCTAATGCCTCACTCTATGACGGAGCAACTGCGCTTGCCGAGGCTGTTTTAATGGCCATTAGGCTCAACAAAAAAAAACAGCCTCATCGCGTCCTTGTACCTGAAACACTCCATCCGTTATATCGCGAAACACTTGATACCATCCTTCAACATCAAGACATAACCCTCATCACGCTTCCTATGAACCAAACACAAGGGATAACAGCACTAGACGCACTAGAAGCCTATCAAGATCAAAATACGGCTATTACTGCGCTGATTATTCCCCAACCTAATTTCTTTGGACAACTTGAACCGGTTGATGCCTTCAGTGACTGGGCAAGCACGCATCAAGTCACTTCTATTGCATGCGTTAACCCCATATCACTCGGACTTTTAAAGCCCCCTGGAAGCTGGGGGGAGCATGGTGTTGATATTGTTTGTGGCGAAGGCCAACCACTCGGCGCTCCAATGGCAGGAGGCGGCCCTTACGTTGGTTTTTTTAGTACACGTCAGAAGTATGTGCGCCAAATGCCAGGGCGACTCGTTGGCCGTACCACTGACATGAATAAAAAAATTGGCTACACATTAACACTCCAAGCACGTGAGCAACATATTCGTCGTGGAAAAGCGACCTCTAAGATTTGCACGAATCAGGGCTTGCTTGTCACAACAGCCACCATTCACATGAGTCTCTTAGGCCCTCGCGGCCTCATGCAAGTTGCACATCAATGCCATCAAAATACACGCTTATTAGTGAGCAAACTCACGGAAATACCTGGTGTGTCTCGCGTATTTAATGCCCCTTTTTTTCATGAGACTTTAATTCAGCTATCAGGCCCTATCAGGCCTATTTTGAATCAATTACAAGCACAAGGTATCAATCCAGGCTACGCTGTTGAATCACACTATCCTCAATACCCCAACACACTTTTAGTTTGTGCCACCGAATGTCGGACCAAAGCTGAAATAGAGCGATTCGCACAGGCATTGAAAACTGCACTGATGGAGAGCATCTAAAGATGAGTGCTATTATTTTTGAGCAATCAACACCCAACCGACGTGCACATGCACAAATCCCCGCGCCGTCACCTATCGATTGCGATATCCCCGATGCTTTACTTCGCAAAGTACCCCCGCGCCTACCTGAATGCTCTGAGCTTCAGGTTGTGCGACATTTTACTCGACTGTCACAAAAAAACTTTAGCATTGATACCAATTTTTATCCGCTGGGTTCTTGCACCATGAAATATAATCCTCGCGGCGTACACCACGCGGCATCCCTACAGGCTTTTCTCAGCGCACATCCACTCGCGCCAGATTCCAGCAATCAGGGGACTCTGAATGTTTTATACCACCTTCAAGCCTACCTTGCCGAAATAACTGGGATGAGCGCTGTATCACTTACCCCCATGGCCGGTGCACAAGGCGAATTTGCAGGTGTTGCCATGATCAAAGCCTATCACGAAGCCAATGGCGATTTTGAACGAACAGAAATACTAATCCCTGATGCAGCGCATGGCACAAACCCTGCCTCTGCTGTCACCTGCAATTTCAAAGTCATTGAGATCCCAACCGCAAAAGATGGCGATATTAACCTCGAGGTATTACAAGAACACGTAGGCCCCAAAACAGCAGGCATCATGCTCACTAACCCATCAACGCTTGGCTTGTTCATGAAAAAAATTCAAGACATAGCAAGCATTGTGCACAAAGCAGGCGGGTTGCTATATTATGATGGCGCTAATTTAAATGCGATTTTAGGCCAAGTCAGACCAGGGGACATGGGGTTTGATGTCATGCATTTAAATTTACACAAAACCTTCGCAACACCACACGGAGGCGGGGGCCCAGGTTCAGGACCTGTCGCTGTCAGCCAACGTCTTGTACCGTTTCTGCCCCTACCGACCGTGCTTAAAAAAAATAACTTATATCAGCTTGCCACACGCGCTGATTGCCCACAAAGCATCGGCCGACTCTCAACGTTCATAGGCAATACGGGTATTTTATTACGTGCTTATTTTTATATTTGTGTTTTAGGTGCCGAAGGACTAACCCGTATCTCTGAATTTGCAACGCTCAATGCTAATTATTTATTAGCTGAACTCACCCGAATTGGGTTTACTGCAGCATATCCCAAGCGACGAGCAAGCCATGAATTTATCCTAACACTTGCACCGGAGAAAAAAGAATATGGGGTTCAAGCAATGGATATCGCCAAACGATTGCTCGATTACGGATTTCATGCTCCAACCACTTATTTTCCGTTACTTATCCCTGAGTGCTTATTAATAGAACCCACAGAAACAGAATGCAAACAGACATTAGATGCTTTTATTACAGCAATGCAAACGATTTTAGATGAAGTAAAAATAAATCCTGAGCAACTCAAAACAGCTCCCCATACACGCCCCATAAAACGTCTTAACGAAATACAAGCTGCTAAGGTAATGGATTTTAATTATTTTAATGCTGTTTCAGCATAGCTATCATCTTAAAAATAAGTTATAACAAAAGAGCTTTCATTGTCATGGATTGACACTGTCAAATTATCTGAGCAAAGCAAGGAGCATTATCAGATGAATAGCAAAGTGTTCGCACAACGTTTTAATAGAGAGTTGTCGATGTTAGGTTTACCCGACGACATTAATGAAAAAACCAAAGCCGTTTCAAAAGTATTCGGCGTCACTCGACATCTCGCAAATGCCATGATTTTTGGTCAAAATTTACCATCCGAGAGTCAGCTGGATAAAATTGCTCAAATTCTTGAGGTGTGCCCCCAGTGGCTTGGAGGTGCTACAAATCGTCGTAAAGCTTATCCTGAGCGCGAGACTGCCACTTAAGCGATGCTACGTACCACGCATCAGCTGTCTTCATCAGACTTAAATGCGCTAAAAACACTCCTGAATACGTGCCAAGAAGTCGATAGTGCCCGTATTCCTGTTTATTCTCACCTTCTAAAAGACGGTAGGTCAGGCCCACCTAGCTTATTATATTACCAACAAGAACAACTTGTTGGTTTTCTTGCTCTGTTTCGCTTTCATGCAAATGTAGCTGAAATTGCTTTGCTGACTCACCCGTCCTACAGGAAACAAGGCCTTGCAAGCCAATTATGGGAATCCATGTGCCAGAATGTCCAATTACTTAACTTGCCATTAACGCATTTCATTGTCTCAAGCCCTCAAGGCTTAAACCAAACATGGTCTCATCAACATGCATTTCACTTTGAGAATACAGAATACAACATGACATGCCCCCCTTACGCACCTCGTATATCTCATCAATGCATCTATACAATAAAAACAGCTGACTACCATGATATCGATAACTTATATACTATCGACCATGCATGCTTTAACCCCAACCGACCCGAACCGATCCAACGCATAAAAAAAATGCTTTCAACGCCTAATTGCAAAATTTTTATTTTGTTTCATAAAAAACAAATCATCGGTCAAGTACATTTAAAAATTAAAGACCAAAAAATATGGTTGACTGATTTTGCAATACTTCCTCACATGCAACAACAAGGATTTGGTAAAATCCTTCTCATATACTGTATGAAATATGCATATAAACATCATAAAAAAGAAATAAATTTAACCGTTTTAGCCAAAAACACATCCGCTGTTCATCTTTATCAGAATATAGGGTTTCAAATATATAATGCAATAGATTATTATAAGCGAAGATTTTCGCTTGACAGGTTTTAAACGAGCCATTTAGTATTGCGTATTATTGCAATACATTACCGTTATCGAGACATGAGGACAAGGCATGAAAAAAAGGGTTGTTATCACAGGAATGGATATTGCCTCCTCTATTGGAAATGGCCTCGAAACATTTTGGGAAGCTGCCTCACGGGGACAATGTGGTATCGATAGAATTCAATCCTATGACCCAGCTACATATACCACACAAATCGCAGGTGAGATTACAGACTTGTGCCTTGACCATCTTCCACAGTTTAATAAAACAAGACGTTTCCCACGTGTTGCACAATACGCCTTATACTGCGCACACCACGCAATCGAACGCGCGGGTTTAACGACAGAAGAGTGCTTACATGCAGGGACTTACATTGGAACAAGTCTTGGGGGAGGCCCTGAGCTTGAAGCCGCTTACAAAACATTTTATACCGAAAGCTGGCGAAAAATTCCCGCATTAACCGTGATTCGCGGCATGCCCAACTCAGTTGCCAATCATGTTGCGATTGCTTTTGGCTTAGGTGGCCCAAATTCAACCACATCCAACGCCTGTGTGTCATCGGCTGAAGCCATTGGCAACGCCTATCAACAGATATCAAACGGCAATTTATCCGTTGCTATCTGCGGTGGAACTGAATCTTTAGTTTGGGAAACCATTATGGCGGCATGGTGTAAACTGCGCGTCATGTCAACGCAAAACGAAACCCCAACAAAAGCCAGTCGCCCGTTTGACAAAAACCGTACAGGTATGGTCATGGCCGATGGAGCAGGTATTTTAGTACTTGAAGATCTCGAGCATGCCAAAGCGCGTGGTGCAAAAATTTACGGTGAAATTATTGGTTTTGGTGCGAGTTGTGATGCTTCTCATATCACAGCACCTACTTCAAAAGGCCAAGCTCGCGCGATTCAAACAGCCTTAGACAGCGCCCGTTTATCTCCGAGTGATATTCAATATATTAGCGCGCATGGCACCGGCACTATTTTAAATGATGTGACTGAAACCGAAACCATTAAAAATGTATTTGGCCAGCATGCGTTTGATATTCCTATTACGGCCCAAAAAGCAATGACGGGACACGCCATTGGTGCTGCAGGTGTTATGGAGATTATCGCAACGATTTTAAGCATGCAGCATGAATGCCTGCTGCCGACGATTAATTTAGATACACCAGATCCTGCCTGTGATTTGAATTACATTCCAAATACGGCACAAAACAAACGCATCGATTTAGCACTTTCAAATCATTTTGCTTTTGGTGGTGCAAATGCTGCTTTAATTCTTCGCCGGTTTGCTTAACCGCATCCATATCCAACGGCTAAGTCTTGATATAAGCTCACGATAGTCATCAGCTGATCCAGCTTGCGCTGGTTCACGCGGACTTTGATGCGATCAAGCTTAATTTTTTCATCCAAAAGCCTTAAATAACTAATAATCCCTTCTTGATATAAAGCATGATTAAGTTGATAAACTTCTTTTAAATTATTTTTGGCATGCACGGTTTTATCTAAACGTTCCGTATAATATTCGTGCGCAGATAAACCATCATCCACATCGCGTAAGACTTTACGCAAGGTATCTAAATACTTGTAATAAGCGGCTTTACCTAATCCTTTTCTTTTATCCCACTCACCAAAATTAGAGAGCGGCATAATCGTTGACTGCGATAAAGCCTGATTAAAGTAAACCGGCATACCAAGCTTTGTGCCATAAGGCACTGTACCAATATCGCCTCGTGCGGCACTCAACTGCATGGTTGGAAGAAAATTACCAACGGCTGCTCCAATGCCTGCGTTAGCCGCTGTCAACTCATTAGCCGCTTGCTGCATATCAGGACGATTTTTAATCACGGCCAACGGCAAACCACCTGTAATAATTTGATGGCTATTTAACTGACTAAATCGACGTGGAAACGAAAAATTCTCTGGATTTTCATTGAGTAAAACACGAATCATGTTTTGACTAACCACTTTCTTTTGTTGCACAACCTTCTCTTCAGCCAGAATCAAAGCAAGTCTGCTCTTTGAGCGTGCAACAACAATATCTGATGACAAGCTATTGTGGTACATGGCTTGATGGATGTTCAGCTTCTCACTTAAATCACGCTCAATTATTTTAAGCAATTTTAATCGCTCGGTCTCTGCTTGATAACTAAAATAACTCCCTGAAATTTGTGCAATGACAGCAAGCTTAACCGTATCACGCATATTCTGTGTAATTTTTAACTCATACTTTGCTCTTTTTTGCTCTTTAATTTGTTTGAAAATATTCATCGTATAAGTCGGCAAAAGCACCGCAATCACGCCTGGGTACCCAAAATAAGGAAAGGAGGTATACCCTAGTAAACTATCTAGATTAGGCGCCCAATTCCATTGGACACGTTTTAATTCACCTTGTGCAGCTTCAATATTTGCCACAGCCATATGAATATTATTATTATGCGCTAAACCTTTTTCTATTAAGTTATTTAAAGCTGGATCTTTAAATT
The DNA here is from genome assembly GCA_033791145.1 of Legionella sp. GTDB lineage: Bacteria > Pseudomonadota > Gammaproteobacteria > Legionellales > Legionellaceae > JAALKW01. The sequence continues at coordinate 1,773 of JASJHH010000086.1, read as the reverse complement.
GCTGCCACCAGGGAATACAGGCCGTATTACAATGTGTTGTATCTAATTGTTTGTTTTTTGCCTGCCATTTAAGTGGCAGCTCAACGTGAGGTTTCGGCACATATTTTGGATCAAACGTACACGATGTAAGAATAAGGCTTAGCAAAACAACACCAATAAAAAAAATACTTTTTATGCTTTGCAACTCAATCTCCCTGAGATTTACTACCCTGGCTTATAATAACAAGCTGTTCCAGCATCTCTCTTGTTTCACATATTAAAGCATCTGATTTTTTAGCTTTTAATATAAAAAGTTGCTGTATATTTTGATGTACCTGAACAATCATGTGATTAAAATTCGCAAGCTCATCAAAAACCGCTATTTTCAAATGATAATCATGTTTTGCCGTATTTAAAAAAGCATCTAAATCTAAAACATGTCTATTAAATTGTGCACTTAATTTCAAATAATTACTACGCCGTAACGGTTTAGTTATGACAACATCTAACAAAACCTGTAATTCCGACACCAAGGTTTTTTGTAACTGAAAATAAAACCTGTGCGTTAAATTATTTTTTTTAAAAATAAAATACTCAAAAAAAACACAAACACTTAAAGCAATCACCGTTGCTTTTGCATAATCAAAAAAGAATTGATCAATCGCATACAAATTACTTTGATAATAATCACTGCCTAGTGCTGTCAGTGTCACTGTAAAAATAGTCGGTGATACATAATGTTTGCTCAAAGAAAAATAAGCCATGAACACCATGGCAGGTACCACTATTAAAATAAGGTCATCATCGATACGAATTAAAAAAAAGAGAATATAAGACAGAAACAACCCTAGCATTGCCCCCCAAAAACGATGAATAGTTCGATGAACACTCGTCCCGGCATCAAAACCTGCATAAATCATCATCACAGCAAATCCAATCCAACCTGCATGCGAAAAATTCAATAACTTCTGAAGTAGTAGCGCCGAAATAAACACGACACTTATTTGTAATGCACGTGCTTTCCTATAATCTATTAAATCTATTGAATCTATTGCCTCCTGCATACATGATTCCATGTTTGTATTAATTTTGTAAAAATCGCATCCTGCATAAAAATCAAATCGCACGGCGTTTCTTTTTCTATCGCTTGAATAAGTAATTTTACGTTTTGTATTAATGACGCCAAACTTTTATCATCTAAATGCATCAAAACACTTTCTTTCACTTCACTTTGATTTTTTAATTGATGTATCAGTAAATTAATTTTTAGAATACTATAAACCGGCAATTTACGCGGTAACATGTTCGAAAAATCAAGCATATATTTAATATCTTCTTCAAACAATGAAACCGTTACATGTTGCTTTTGATAAATTAATAACAAATTAGCTAATAATGCCTGACATGCCAAACGAAAAGCACGTAACCATAAGCGATAATAATAGCTAAGCGGAAATAAAAGCAAAGCGGAGATAATCACCAGCATCGCAACGAATGTTGTAAATAAATTCTCCAGCAGCATCTTTAAATTAGCATTCAATGTCGGATATAACAGTGAATACGCAGCAAGACTTAGCATGATTGGCACCAACGGAAGCATCATTCGCACACGATGCAATGCCATCAAATACAAACTGGCTGTCGCTGCAAACACTGCCACGAAGAAAAATAATGGATAAGGCCTGAACATATTAAATAAGATAACCATCAAGCATGAACCCATGATGGTGTACACAAAAGCTCTGTATTTATCTTGAATACGCGGCATCATGACTTCTGCCGTCATGGCTGTGA
>JASJHH010000085.1:0-3168 GCA_033791145.1 Legionella sp. | reverse complement strand
TAGCATTGTGCTAAATCATGGAGATCCTTCGCGCAAAAAAATGCGCTCTGGATGACGTTATATATATAGGTTGTGGGAAGCTACAAAAAAACAAGGATTGTAATCAATTTACACGGTTATGCAAGAGCTCTAATGAACTCTACGAATTCGCCGCTAGGACAGAATATGGCAGCGATGAGTTAGATGAAAACAAGCGCATCACATTAATGACAAAACTTAACCAACCCGATAATAAAGGCAGAACCCCTGCCCATATTGCGGCCCTCAACAAAAGAATTAACACCCTTAAAAAATTAAAAGCACTAGGATCAGACTTAGATCAGCAAGATCATAAGGGTCAAACACCTAAAGATATTGCAGTTGCAATGCACAACAAAGATGCACTTGACGCAATTATCCTTAATGATTCTGAGCAATCTGATACAAAAAGTAATACAAAAAATCAAAATCGTAGCTTTCAAACAATCAAAGTAAAATCACTTGACGTAATTTCGGAACAAAATAATACATCCTGTCACGCCCCCTAATTACTCAAGCTCGCCCGATCTTCATCATTATGATGAGATGTATTTGAAGTCGTACTAAGCCACTCATCACATAAACGAAGCCTTTTACTCCTTCGCAATGCATACTGACCTGCCTCAGGATCTTGCATACAGGCAGCTTCAATCACCTCTTCATCAGCTTTTAACCTATTAGATACATTTTGAAGATATAGCCCTCGGCTATTTACCATAAGTAGGATAATTTCTTTATCATCTAAAAACTGAGTCGGTAGGTTTTCAAAAACTTCGGTATTATCCTTTCCTTTTAGTGCAATTAAAATAAGCGCTCTGTCTTCTCTAAGTTCTCCTGGTAAATAGGAAAGTATCGTGCTCGTGCAGTTAAGCGCCGCCTCAATCACCTCTCTATCCGCTTTAAAGGTATTTGATAAATAAGAAAAAGCTGTTCCATCCACAGCAACTGCCTGCAAAACAAAATCTTTGCTATTTTTTAAACGATTAGACACGAAATTCATCACATTATCGCTATAAGAAAGCATTTTAAATGCTATTTCTTCATCATCCCAAAGCGAGTCTGAAAGAAATATAAAGTCTTCTGAATTGGATATATCCGCCAAAACGCGACTATATACAATAGAAAAAGCGACCTCATATGAAGCACTTCCACTGGGTAATTTTTTATTAGGAAAACATGTATTAAAATAATATGCCCATATTGCTTCTATGGTTTCTGGATTTTTAGACAGGACGGCTGCTTCAAGCACAAAATATATATCATCATATTTAGCAGCTTCTTTCCACTGAAACCAAGGTATATTATCTTTTACGTAATCTAAGGTTTTTTGATAAACCGGCATATTAACTCCAAAATAATTTAAGCATTCAACCTATTGTCATCAGACACAATTTTTGAAGTTTGTTCTTCTTCTTTTTCAGAACAAGCAAAAAATGACGCTCGCTGATTAATATAGTACTTTTCCTGTCCACCTAAGTAGCTCAAGTCATGCTTATAAACAAACTTTTTTGAGTCAGAATTAGGCTGGTTATTTAGGTACTTTATTAATGCCGGAATAATACGCTTATAAAACATCTCAGAATATTTGAGTAAAAAAAGCTGACCAAGGTGGCCATATTGATAATTATATAGAGAAAAAGCCTTAAAAATCCTATCTATTTGTCGGTAAATATTCTCAAAATGAATCTGCTTATTATCTGTAAAAAGATTTTTTTCGCCATCAAACAAACGATTAATTTCGGTAAGGCATCTTTCTGACAGGCTATAATCCGGACAAATACCGAGAATATAAACAGCGCGAAGCACACGGATAGGATCTTCTGTAAAAGTCACGTTTGGCTCTTTGACTGTATCAACAATATGCTCAGCTCTTTCCTGTTGATGCAAGTTCAAACTTGACTGATTTAATTTGCCAGTGCGTACATTCAAAGCAACCGCACTTATTCCGAAGTCTACTTCATCGAGTAATTCTTGAAGGGTTCCCTTACATATAACAAAATCAATATCCACACAACGCCAACGCACTTTGATAACATGTTTAGCTGGATTTTGTTTTTGGTAATGCGCTTTTATCTCAGCGTTATTAAAATAAAGTAACCCTTTTAATGTGTCTAACAAAAAAGCTTCTTCGGACTGATGCATTCCAGACACTGCAATATCTAAATCGTCTGCATGTTCGTTATAAAGAGCACTACCAAATACATCAAACTCCATGGAGTTTAGCGCTTCACTATTATTCAACAAATTCCAAAAGGCACTCATTACATCGATAAACTTAGAGGCTAGAAATACTTCAGACCCCGGGTCATTTTGTTCAGCAAGCTCTAAAATAGTCTCTTTATCTTCAATTTCTTCAATTTCTTCAAAATTTTCGTCTTTTTGTTTTGAAGCATACGTAGCACGAAGTGTTTTTTCTTTTGTTTTACTCAAATTCGAGCAAATTGTGTCTAGCAACGCTTGATCTGGAATCATAGACGTTATTTCTTCTTTTATCGCAGAACATATCTCTTTAAATGCTTTGTTTTCTAAGGCATAAATCTGTGGCGATTGAAGCATCAAGGCATCTTGCTTAACTGCAGCTAAAAGGTCCATCTTGTCTTCTTGTTCTTGTTTAATCTCATTATTCTGTTCAGAGAAATACGTGTCACGAAACATTTTTGCTGTTTCATCTGATAAAAGCTGAATCACGTCAAAGTTTCGTTTAAGTGCATCTAAAATGAATGCTTCGTCCGTTGTGAATTCATCAGAAACAACTTTAAAGGCCAAATAATTTTGCTCAATCGAATCTAAAAGAAAAGCCCTATCCGCACTTAATTCATCCGCAGCAAATTTAAGTGCTAGACCATTTTGATTAACTGCAGCTAAAACAAGCGTTCTATCTTTTTTTAATTTATCCGCAGCAAATTTAAGCGCCAGGCCATTTTGCTTAACAGCAGCTAAGACAATCGCTTCTTTCTTTTTTAATCCATCAGAAGCATGCCTAAGTGCTAGGCCATTTTGCTGAATCGCATTAGAGCTCTTGCATAACCCCTCTAAAGCTCAAAATTATAAATTCCAGCGATCAAATTAAATCGTAAACCAAACCGCTTTCTTCTGTTTCGATAACGATCAGCGATAATTTTAAAGCGTTTGACCATACCAATCACATTT
>JASJHH010000084.1:0-5044 GCA_033791145.1 Legionella sp. | reverse complement strand
CGGGCTGTCAGCGTACAACGCTGTGTTCGTGCGGGCGGCAAGCATAATGATTTAGATCAAGTCGGTTATACCGCACGGCACCATACTTTATTTGAAATGCTGGGTAATTTTAGCTTTGGCGATTATTTTAAGCGTGAGGCGATTCAATATGCCTGGGAATTTTTAACGCAAATTTTAAAATTACCAGAAGATAAACTATGGATTACAGTATACGAAAAAGACGATGAAGCGGCTTCTATTTGGTTAAATGACATGGGTGTCTCATCAGAGCGTTTTTCTCGTTGTGGTGATGAAGATAACTTTTGGTCAATGGGTGACACCGGACCTTGTGGCCCGTGCACCGAAATTTTTTATGATCACGGACCGTCAGTTGCAGGTGGCCCACCGGGTAGCCCAGATGCAGAAGGCGATCGCTATGTTGAAATTTGGAATTTGGTATTTATGCAATACAACCGTGATGCAGCCGGGGTATTACATCCGCTAGATAAACCCTCTATTGATACAGGCATGGGGCTTGAGCGCGTTGCAGCTATTATGCAAGGCGTGCATAGCAATTATGACACAGATATTTTTACAGCTTTAAAGCAAGCCATTCAAACGCTCAATGCTGCGAGTGCAAAAATCGCACTGAATCATACGTCGCTTAATGTAATCGCGGATCATATTCGTGCGACGAGTTTTTTGATTATGGATGGTATATTGCCAAGTAACGAAGGCCGCGGGTATGTCCTGCGCCGGATTATTCGTCGTGCAGTACGCCATGGGCATCATCTACAATTACCGATGCCTTTTTTAACGCACTTGGTGGATGCATTAGTTGATTTAATGGGGGGGGCTTATCCTGCATTAAAAACCAAGTCAGATTTAATTAAAGCAACCTTGCTGCGAGAAGAAGAGCAATTTGCTAAAACGCTTGATCATGGGTTGGGGTTACTCAAAAATGCGGTCGCTGGATTAAACACTAAAATATTACCCGGTGATATTGCATTTAAACTCTATGACACCTATGGTTTTCCGTTAGATTTAACCGAAGATGTTTTACGTGAACAAGGCATTCAAGTAGACGCCAAAGCCTTTGATGCATGCATGAAAAAACAGCGTACTTTATCGCAGGCATCCCAAGCATTTCGTGTGGATTATACGGCCATGCAGCCGTTTACAGACCAATCTGTATTTGAAGGCTATACCCAAAATAGTTTAGAAAGCACGGTACTTGCACTGCGCGTTGATGGCGCTGTGGTAGATGCATTAAAAACAGGCATGCGTGCCTCGGTCGTATTGGATAAAACGCCTTTTTATGCCGAAAGCGGTGGCCAAGTGGGTGACACAGGTGAGCTACGTGCGCCATCTAATCATGCCGTTTTTCGGGTAGATAGCACCCAGCGTGTGGGAGATGCGATTGTACACGAAGGCGAATTGCTCTCTGGGAGCCTAAAACTTAAAGATTTAGTATTGGCTGAAATTAATCAAGTTGCGCGAGATAACACACGCTTAAATCACACCGCGACGCATTTACTGCATGCGGCACTGAAGCAGCTGCTTGGGCCCGAAGTAGAGCAAAAAGGTTCATTGGTCGATGTAACGCGCGCGCGCTTTGATTTTGCATGGGATAAAGCCGTCACAAAAGCTGAGCTGATAGCCATTGAAGACCGCGTGAATACAGCAATTCGTGAAAACAGTCAGGTTGAAACCCATGAAATGAGTATGGATGATGCCGTGCGTGATGGGGCCGTTGCGTTATTTGGTGAAAAATATGGCAGTATCGTACGTGTGCTGAGCATGGGCGATTTTTCAAAAGAGCTTTGTGGGGGCACACATGCAGCACACACAGGCGATATAGGCTTATTTAAGGTCACAGCAGAATATGGGGTTGCGCGCGGCGTAAGGCGCCTTGAATTTGTCACAGGCCAGCATGCATTGCATTGGATGCGTGAGCAATTAGGGTGTTTAGATAAAGTGGCATCACAACTTAAAACCTCACCGAAAGAAGCACCTGATAAATTAACGCAGTTATTAGAAGAAACCAAACAGCAAACCCGTGTGTTAGCTGACATGCAGCAACAGCTTGCGGCGGATAGCAGCAAAGCATTGTTGGCAGAGTTTCAACAAGTAGGCGATGTGAATATTTTATTAAAGCGGCTAGATAACGTTGACCCGAAAGCACTGCGAGAAATGTTAGATGCACTCAAATCTCGTGTAGATAAAGCCGTGATTGTTTTGATTGGTGTAATCGATACTAAAATGCATGTGGTTGCGAGTGTGAACAAAGCCTTACTTGCAACAGGCACACCGAAGGCTGGTGACTTTGTTAAAGCCTTATGTGGCCGTGGGGGTGGACGCGACGATATGGCACAAGGTGGCGGTGTGCTGCCGGATAATTTAAGCCTTAAAATGCAGGAAACGCTTCAATTGCTGATGAAATAAGCGCCGGCTAATTATTGACCTTTGTGTGCAGCCAGTGTTACACTGGCTCTTTTGTTTTCACAAGCAGCAAGGGTGTTTATTTATGCCGACTGAACAGACTTTTATTCAACCAACAGCCTTAGACTCAGGTTTGGTAACAAATATTTATTTGGCCCTACAGGGTCATGGCCCCGATGCTAAGTATCGACTCTCTGATCTTACGAAAGATCTACCCTCTAAAATACGAGAAAAATTAATTGGAAAAGGACAGGTTTGGACGGTTGACGACGTAAATACAATCTATCGAAAAGTATGGGTTGCTATCCCCGAAGCTGAAAGAAATAAGGAGGCGTTTCGTTATTGCCGGGAAGAGCGTGATATTTGCAAAGAAAATCTTGGTACTTGCGGTGAAACCTATGATTATCTCCTAGAAAGCTATAATGCTCTCTTAAGATTCAAAACAGACAGTTGCCCTAGTGTAACAACAGAAGGTAGTAGTGTAGGAACAGAAAGCGGTGATGCAATAATACAATCTAGTATAGACGTTGACTCAGCGGGTTCAAATTATCAGTTTATAATTTTGAGCGCTATATTAGTGATGACCTTACTTGCTGGTGTTTACTATGCTCGAAAACCCCAAGCTGATAAAGGCGAACCTAGCAAATTTGACATAGAAGAAGGCGACACAGACGAAGACGACGACACAGACGAAGAAGACACAAATATAGCCGGGAAACTTGAACTAGCCAATACTATCATAAGACAGCTTGAGGAGAGGCTTGCTAAATCGGCACAAGAAAAAGGTGTGGTTGAGGACAGAGAGAAAGCCCTTCAAAAAAAATTAGCAGAGGCTGTATTAGAAATTAAGACGTATGGAAAAAAATTATTAGAAACTGAAAAGCTTCAAGAGGAAATTAGGGCTGTAAAAGAAGAAATACGTGAAATTCGGTTAGTCGCACAAAAAGCTACAGATAGAGTGCTCGCGCTTGAATTGGAATTGAAGGATACTGAGCTAGAAATAGAACAACTTACAGCTGAAGTTGAGATAGCAAGAGATGCGGAAACTCGCGCTAAATTAGCCGAAACAGCAGCGACAAAGAGAGTAAACGACTTAGGTGAAAATTTAGCCCAAGCACTAGAAAGAATAAAGACAGAAGCTGATGCAGCAGCTAAAGCTCGAGAAGAAACAAAGCGTGTTAAAGCAGAAGCACAAAGAAACGCACAACAAAGCGCACAAAAAATAAAGATGCTTGAAGCAAAATTAGCTAAGGCAACAGCCCCTCCAAGCAAGTCTGAAGTGCTTGGCTTAGGACTTTCCGTTTCAGTGCTTGTGGCGGCAGCTTTAACAGCGCCACTATTGATGTTACCGGGTGTTTCTTTAGTTTTAGCTATTTTAATTGCTGCAGGCGTGGGAGTGGCGGCCGGTGTAACGGCGAGCGTTTGCTTTTTTAATTCAAAATCGAAGCAATTTAACGAATTTGAGCGTGAACGGGATTTAGAAGCGGGCTTCTAACTTAATTTTAGTATTGCGAGGGCTCTAAGAATAGCTGATACTGTTTCTATAGCATGTAAAACGCGTTGAAACAGGAGTAGCACGCATATATGGATACGGATAGCCTAAAAGAGCCCGTCTCGGATGACAAAACAGCAAAGCCTGTTCTTGACGAACAAGCAAAAGAAGCGCTGGTTAAAACCCATACTTTGTTGATTAAGCGAATTGCTTATCACCTGCTTGGACGCCTACCGCAATCTATTCAATTAGAAGACTTAATGCAAGCTGGCATGGTGGGCTTGCTGCTGGCTTCGGCGCATTATGATGCGAGTAAAGGGGCCTCGTTTGAGACCTATGCAGGCATCCGTATTCGTGGGCATATGCTGGATGAAGTTCGTCGAAATGACTGGGTGCCCCGTTCGGTTTATCGTAATGCACGCTTGATTGCAAAGACAGTTCAAGACGTTGAAAACACACTGGGCCGTGATGCAAAAGACAAAGATATTGCTAAAGCACTTGGTGTGAGCCTCGAAGAATATGCCCAAATGCTACACGATTCCAACGGGGCACATGTGTATGGGTTTGATGATTTAGGCGTGACCGACGATATGCTAAAAGGCGAAGGTGAAATCCAAATGCCGGAACCACAAGCCCATGCTCTAAAAGATGAATTTAAAATACGGCTTGCTAATATTATTGAAGGTTTACCTGAAAAAGAACGGCTTGTCTTATCGCTTTATTATGAGCATGAGCTGAATTTGAAAGAAATTGGTGATTTACTTGAGGTGAGCGAATCACGTGTATCACAAATCCATAGTCAAGCCACGCATCGTATTCGCGCTCGTATTGGGGAATAAAATCATTGGTCAGTGGCGGGTTTTCGATGTAAAATAACCCATTTGCTAGTTCAAAGGCCGTTTTAATCATGCTGGAAGTGAATCAAGTCAATCTAACCCTGGATGATTTATCCGAGCGCATTCGCTCGCTCAGTGATTTTTTGTCACTTGATGTGAAAGCTGAGCGCTTGGTTGAAGTGCGGCGTGAGCTCGAGCTTCCAAGTATTTGGGAAGACCCTGACCGTGCCCAAGCATTGGGTCGTGAGCGTGCGCAGCTTGAAGCCGTAGTCGATAGATTGCATGCCCTCGCTGA
>JASJHH010000083.1:0-9539 GCA_033791145.1 Legionella sp. | reverse complement strand
TGCGGGTCTTCAAGGAAATTTTGGCCAAAACGTTTGCGTGGTTTATGTTGCATGTGGCTTTAATGTCCTAAAAAATGTGCGTATTGAAGGCCTGCGAGTAAAAGCAGGGTAACAAGGCTGCCAAATAAGGCAGGTTTTAGTTTGCTGTTTTGCCTTGAGGCCGATACGCGTTGTATTTTTTGTTGTGTGAGCGTATGCAGGTGTTGTTTTTTATTGAGTATTAATAAATCGTTTAATAGCTTTGGCATATGCGGTAATTCTTCGATGAGAAAAGGCAGGTTTTCTTTTAGGTGTTTAAACAGTGCGCGTGGGCCGACTTGTTCTTTGATCCAGTCTTCAAGAAATGGTTTTGCGGTACACCATAAATCAAGCTCAGGATAAAGTTGTCGGCCTAAGCCCTCGATGGCGAAGAGTGTTTTTTGTAGCAGGATAAGCTCTGGTTGTACTTCCATATGAAAGCGTCGTGCCACTTGAAATAAACGCAAAATTAATAGGGCAAATGAAATGTCTTTGAGTGGCTTTTCAAAAATGGGCTCACAGACTGTTCGAATGGCACTTTCGAATGCATCAACACGTGTGTCTCGGCTCACCCAGCCAGATTCAATATGTAATTGAGCAACGCGGCGATAGTCTCGGTTAAAAAAGGCCAGTAAATTTTCAGCTAAATAGCGTTTGTCGTTGTCGTTGAGTGTGCCCATAATGCCAAAATCAACGCAGATATATTGGGGGTTTTTTAAATGTTTGGGCGAAACAAAAATATTACCAGGATGCATGTCAGCATGAAAAAAACAGTCTCGAAACACTTGTGTGAAAAAAATCTCAACGCCACGCTCAGCAAGTGTTTTCATGCAAATGCCGTGCTCACGTAACGCGTTTAAGTCGGTGACTGGAATGCCATGAATACGCTCCATCACGAGAATATTATGATGCACATAGTCCCAGTGAATTTGTGGCACATAAAGTAGAGGAGAGCGTGTAAAGTTGCGTTTCAGTTGGCTTGCATTGGCGGCTTCTCGATGTAAGTCAAGTTCATCTAAGAGGCTTTGCTCAAACTCAAGCACCACTTCTTTGGGTTTGAATCGTCGGCAAAGGGGCCAATATTTATGAGCAAGTGAAGCAAGGCTTTTGAGTAAGCTAATATCGCGTTTGATGCTTTTGTGTATATTAGGGCGCAAAATTTTGACAACAACGTCTTCACCGCTCTTAAGGGTTGCAGTGTGCACCTGGGCGATAGACGCCGAGGCAAGCGGTTTTTGATTAAATTCAGCAAAGACATTAAATGCTGATTCTCCAAATGCTGCTTCAATGATAGACAATGCTTCTTCGGTTTTAAACGGCGGGACATTGTCTTGGAGTTTAGCGAGCTCGGTGATGATATCGTCAGGAAAAATATCGGGGCGTGTTGAAAGCGCTTGGCCGAATTTGATAAAAATAGGGCCTAATGCTTCAAACGTTTGCCTTAAGGCTTCGCCACGTGGGCGTTTTGTTTTTCGAAACCAGTTCCAAGGATTTAAATAAATAACCCACCGAAAAGGGGCAAACAGCCGTAAGCTAACGATGACCTCATCGAGACCATGTTGGGCTAAAATAATATTAATATGGAGTAATCGAAAGAGTTGTTTAAGTGATTTCATGGCGGCGGGCTAAGTATTGGTTAATATGGGCGTCCAGACGTTCGAGCTCCAGTGCGAGTGTATCTACATCATTCATGAAGTCTTCGACTGCTTCGCGTGGCGGACTCAAGCATACTTCTTCTTGTATGTACTCGCCAAGATTTTGTTTGAAAGAGCTTGTGAGTGACTGTGTAAAGCGCTGTCCGCGCGTGACAAAGCGGCCGAGTTGGTGCGCAACCACGTCGCCTGTAAAGTGCGCCAAATGTGCTTCCCAGTCTATATCAATGCCATCAAATAAATGTTTCACGGCCTGACCGAGCTCGGTGTCTCCAGTCATTTTAACTTGGTCGTTAAAAAGCGAGCGCACTTTAGAGGCGGGGAGCAAACTCAAGCGAATCAGTCCAAGTGGACTTGATTGGATAGTGGTATTAGGCTCGCCGTGATAATCAGCTAAAAGTTCAATGCTATGTTCAGTGAAGCGCATAAAAAAGCAGGTGTTGAGCGGTTTAATGATTATTTTGATGGTTTTATGATTAAGCGGTTTAATTTTTTTTATGGTTGCAGGGTCGAGTGCAAGCGCGTGATTGATGGCTTTTTGTAGTGCGCTAAGAGAGTATTGTTTAATCATGCGTAAATTCTCAATATTTATAGGCAATATGCAAGGCAACAATGCCGCCACTTAAGTTATGATACGTACAGTCTTCAAATCCTGCCGTTTCAATCATGGTTTTTAAATCAGCTTGATTTGGATGCATACGAATCGACTCCACCAAATATTGATAGCTTTCAGCATCTTTTGTTATCCACTGACCAAGCTTTGGTAATATATGAAATGAGTAAGCATCATAAATCGGTTTAAGGCCAGGTGCTGTAGGTGTTGAAAACTCAAGCACTAATAATTTACCGCCGGGTTTACAAACACGATACATCGATGCGAGTGCGCGGGCTTTATCGGTGACGTTTCTGAGCCCAAAGCCAATGGTAATGCAGTCAAATTGGTTACTGCTAAAAGGCAGGGCTTCAGCATTCGCTTGAATCACGTCAACGGTACTGAGCAAGCCTTTATCGATGAGGCGGTCACGCCCAACGGTAAGCATGGCGGCATTAATGTCAGCAAGTACCACACGCCCTGTGGGGCCTGTTTTTTCTGTGAGTAATTGCGTGATATCACCACTGCCTCCGGCTAAATCAAGGATGTGTTGACCCGGGCGGACGAGGCTTTTTGCAAGTGTAAAGCGCTTCCAAAGCCTGTGAACGCCAAGTGACATCAAATCATTCATGATGTCATAGCGCGTTGCAACGGCATCAAACACATCACCGACTTTATTGGCTTTATCATCCCATGCAACGGATTCGAAACCAAAATGGGTTGTTTTTTCAGGATGTGTCATGTGTCTTGATAGAAGGTTTGTCAGGTCGGTTGCTATATTAACTGAATCTGGCAATAAATCCTATTTTAATATGTGTTAATGATTTGATCTTCATATGTTTCTACTGGAATCGTTACAACGCCTTCGTCATGAAGCAGCATGTCTGGATAAAACACCCCGTCTGCAGTGGGGGGCGGTTGTTTGGGTTGTGGGCCTGGTTTTACAGGTGGGGCCTCTATTGTTGCAGGTGGGGCAGTATTGTAGTTAGGATTTTTATTATAGGGGCTATTAAAAACAGCAAGGACCATGAGCGCTGTTGGTACAAGCATATTTAACCCCTTATTTTTTAATTCAGCTTAAATTAAATTTAAGCGTTAAATTAAGTTAAATCAAGGCATGCTTGCAAATAAGCGCTTTCATCTGGAATCGTATTATTTTTTTGTGCGCGCCAAAGGCAGTCTTCAAGGCATTGCATGAACAAATGCTCGGCGTCGAGTGGATTTTTAATGTGTTGGTTTAAATTTTGGTAAGCTTGATGAATACCATCGGGGCGGTTGGTGCTAATTTGCTCACGAAGAGCAAGATGAAGCCCCATGTGTAAGAACGGATTGGTGTCACCAAGCTCAGCAAAATAAGTGTGATTGCTTGCTGAATTTGGATTGTCTAAGACAGCATGAAATTCAGGATGCGCCAAAATAACATCGACGAGCTGTACCTCAAGTGGTGTGAGTGGTACGGATTGCTTGTGTTTTTTCCAGGCCTCAAAGAAAAAAGGGCGTGTGTCTTGGGTGTTATTTGCTTGAAACATAAGTTATTTTAATCAAATTGTCTATAATTAAATTATTGTAAGGGGTTTAATTTTTTGTTGCAAGTAAAGCAAGTAGGAGTGAATGATGGCAGAAAAAGAAGAAGATGATAAAAAAGTTGACGAAGCAAACGATGACACAAATGATGAAAAAGACGATATGGCAAATGGCGTATTGTTGGATGAGGTTTGGGATGCATATAAAAAAATGTTTCAAGAACGAGCCTCAGCAACAGCAGGTAAGGCGCAGGATTTAACGAATGATGAATCTAAGTCTGTTGAGGGTGATATCAAAGGTCCCGGGGATTCCTCAGGACCCAAACCTTCTTAATCAAGTAACTTATGGGGCAGGCTTTCATGCCGGCCTGCCGGGGTCACTTGAATATAGTTTAGCTTGCGTTGTAGCTCGCTGATGGTATCAGCGCCAGCGTAGGTTAAACCTGAACGTAAGCCGCCGATAATATCCCCAATAATTGCCTCTTCAGTATCACGATAAGGGACCTCGGCAGAAACACCCTCAGCTGTTTTCCATTCATGCATTTGCCCAAGAAAACCTTCTTGTGCCTCGCGGGATGCCATACCACGGTAGCGTTTAATTTTGGAGCCATCTTCTTTGGTGATAATTTCACCAGGTGTTGGAGCGGTTCCCGCGAGCATGCCACCAATCATGACAAAATCAGCACCAAAAGCGAGTGCTTTCACAATGTCTCCTGAGGTGCGAAGGCCGCCGTCTGCAACAATGCTGCGGTCGGTCCGTGCACATTCTTGGATGCAGGTGAGCATTGGAATGCCAAATCCTGTTTTAATACGTGTGCTACAAACAGAGCCACCGCCAATGCCGGCTTTAATAATATCAGCACCGCATGAGGCGAGATAATCAGCGCCAGCATAGGTTGCGACGTTACCGGCCATAATGCAGCTTGAGCCAAGGAGTGTTCTTAATTTTTTAAGTGTTTTTCCAACATACTTAGCATGTGCATGTGCAACATCTACGCAAAAAAAGTTAGCCCCTGCGTCGCGAAGTGCCTCGGCACGTTCAAGTTCTGCCTGAGTACAACCAATGGAGACAAAAGCGCTCTCTGCTGAAGCTTTAAATTGCTTAATATTATCTTCAATGCTTAAAAAGCGATGTAATACGCCGGCACCGCCTTTTTCATGCATGAAATTAGCCATACCACTTTCGGTAATGGTATCCATGTTAGAGCTCATGATGGGTAGTTTAAGGCTTAATTTTTTCAGCCTGTCAGTGTTGCTAATATCAACGACACGTCGTGATTCATGATGGTTATAAGATGGCACAAGTAGGACATCATCATAGGTTATGGCGAGATTAGACATAAATTACCTTAGTTACCTTTGTTTGAAATTTAAATATGTTCAAAACATCGTACTATAAATGCTCAGCGGCATAATGTGCAAGCCTTGAGCGCTCTCCTCGGGTTAATGTGACGTGTGCACTGTGTTCCCAATGTTTGAAATGATCAACTGCAAACGTAAGCCCAGAGGTTGTTTCGCTTAAATAAGGCGTGTCGATTTGTTTAATATCGCCCAGACAAATAATTTTACTGCCGGGGCCTGCGCGAGTGATTAATGTTTTAATTTGTTTGGATGTTAAGTTTTGTGCTTCGTCAATAATAATAAAGCGATTCAGAAAGGTCCGACCACGCATGTAATTGAGTGAGCGAATTTTAATGCGATTTTGTAATAAATCTTGGGTTGCATTTTGCCCGAACTTACCCCCTTCTTGTTCGTCGTGTAAGACTTCAAGATTGTCCATGAGCGCACCCATCCAAGGTGTCATTTTTTCTTCTTCGGTGCCGGGTAAAAAGCCGATATCTTCGCCGACAGGAATCGTCACACGGGTCATGATTATTTCAGAATAACGGCTTTGGTCGAGTACTTGTGTTAAGCCTGCTGCAATAGTGAGTAAGGTCTTACCCGTGCCAGCAGAGCCCTGCAAGGTAACAAAGTCAATGTCTGGGTCAAGTAGCAAGTTGAGTGCAAAATTTTGTTCTGTATTGCGTGCATTAATACCCCAAACGGTGTTTCTAGGCTGTGTGTAATCACGAGCCATTTCAACAATAGATACGTTACCTTCTTCTTGCTTTCGCACTATGGCTTGAAATTGTTTGTCCTCAGTAATAAGACAATCGTTTGGGTTCCAATGCTCAGTGAGTGGGCCTTTGATTTGATAAAACGTACGACCGTCTTCTTTCCAAGCGTTCATGTCTTTGGCATGCGTATCCCAAAAATCATTCGATAGTTGATGTAAGCCGCTGTGGAGTAAATTAACATCATCTAAGACTTGGTCGTTATAATAATCTTCGGCAGCAAGACCTAAGATGCCGGCTTTGATACGAAGATTGATGTCTTTAGAGACAATAATAATTTGCTGTTCGGGATGTTTTTTTTGTAAGCCTAGCGCAATACTCAGTAAAGTATTGTCAACATTATGTCCAGGCAGTGATTTAGGTATAATTTGTTCAACATCATCAGTCTGAAAAAAGAGTCGGCCGCAGCGTTTGTTTGTATCAGGGGCAAGAGCGCCTGACAGTAATAAGCCCTCGCTTAGGGTTTGGTGTGAAGTGCGGCTCATGAGCTCAACTAACATACGATTGGTTTGGCGTACGTTTCGAGCAACCTCAGAAAGACCCGTTTTATGTCGGTCTAACTCTTCAAGGACCACCATTGCAAGATAAACATTATGTTCATCAAAATGATAAATAGCGGTTGGGTCGTGCATGAGAATGTTCGTGTCGAGAATAAAAAGTTTGTGTTGTTTTGTTTCAGCAGTCATATCCTAGTCTCACTGAGTTTTATTCGTGGTGTAAGCTCATTGTGCGTGGGGAGATTTGTGGCGTCAACCCTCTTCGCATGGTATTGTTTGTTTCATTTTTGTGTCCCTTGGGGTTAGCGAGATAAACAATGACGGGTTCATCGAAAGACAGTGCAACGATTGTGACCAATCGGAAGGCGCGGTTTGAATATTTTATTGAAGAAGATTACGAGGCCGGCTTGATGCTAGAAGGCTGGGAAGTAAAGAGCCTTCGGGCTGGGAAAGTGAACTTGTCTGATGCGCACGTTATTTTAAAACGAGGTGAGGCTTGGCTTTTAGGCATGCAAATTCAACCTTTACCGACAACGTCACAACATACAAGTCCGGACATTACACGTACCCGTAAATTATTATTACATCGCCGGGAATTAGGAAGACTTTTAGGGCATATTGAAAGAAAAGGCTATACGGTTGTACCGTTGTCTTTGTATTGGAAAAAGAACAAAATCAAAGTCAAAATCGCCTTAGCCAAAGGTAAAAAAATGGGAGATAAGCGTGAGACAACAAAAGACAGAGAGTGGCAGCGAGCGCATTCACGCTTAATGAAAGATAAAAACTAGTATCGTTTAGGAGAGAATGATGTGTGGAATAATTGGCGCGACCTCTAGGCGAGATATTACACAAGTATTGCTTGAGGGCTTAAGACGATTAGAGTATCGCGGCTATGACTCAGCCGGCATGGCGGTTCTTCAATCTAATGCGGCTTTAGAGCGTGTGCGTGTTTTAGGGAAAGTACAGGTTTTATCGGATGCGATTCAAAGTGTGAATTTAAAGGGTACCACGGGGATTTCACATACACGCTGGGCAACCCATGGTAAGCCATCTGAAATCAATGCGCATCCTCACCTTTCATCAAACGAGGTCGCTGTTGTACACAACGGCATTATTGAAAATCATGATGCTTTGCGCGTTGAGTTGCGTGAGGCAGGGTATGCATTTGCTTCAGAGACAGACACCGAGGTCACAGCACATTTGATTCATTATCATTACACACAAGCGACAAAAACGGCAGAAGAGCCTTCATTGCTTTGTGCTGTGCAGGCGACAGCGGCACAAATGAAAGGGGCTTTTTCCTTGGCGGTGTTACATCAGGCACATCCGGATGAGATTGTTGTGTTTCGAAAAGGCAGCCCATTGGTGATAGGCCTTGGGGTGGATGAGCAATTTATAGCATCTGATGCGCTTGCATTGCGTGGTTTCGCGCAATCGCTGATTTATCTTAAAGAAGGAGATAGCGCATGTATTACGCCTTCTAAAGTGACGCTATTTGATGTCAATAACGAAGCTGTTGCTCGTGAAGCAGAGCCGATGATTGACGAGGTTTATACAGTTAATAAAGGCGCTTATCGGCATTTTATGCAGAAAGAAATCTTTGAGCAGCCACGTGTATTGGCCGATACGCTTGAGGGGCGTCTTGCCAGTTTGCATGTGCTGCGCGCAAGCTTTGGGGAAGATGCACTACAGATGTTTAAAAAAATCAAGCAAATACAAATTGTTGCATGTGGCACCAGTTATCATGCGGGGTTTGTCGCTAAATATTGGTTGGAGTCTTTGGCGAAAATTCCAACACAAATTGAGATAGCCAGTGAATATCGCTATCGCGATGTGGTTGTACAAGATAATACGTTATTTATTACGATTTCGCAGTCAGGTGAAACGGCAGATACGTTAGCTGCATTATATAAAGCAAAAAAATTAAATTATTTGGCGAGCTTCGCGATTTGTAATGTCGCTTCAAGTGAGCTTGTGCGAGCTTCTGATTATGCATGCTTAACACGTGCGGGTCGCGAGGTGGGGGTTGCATCAACCAAAGCATTTACAACGCAATTAGCTGCTTTTTTAATGCTTGCGACTGCATTGTGCGTTGATGAAATACAAGCGAAAGCAGTGCTCGAACAATTAAGGCAGTTGCCAAAGCAATGTGAGCAAGTGTTATTAATGGATGATGAAATCAAGCAATTAACACCGTTATTTGTAAATAAAGAACATGCTTTGTTTTTAGGGCGGGGCGTACAATATCCGATTGCACTTGAAGGGGCATTAAAGCTAAAAGAAATTTCATATATTCATGCTGAAGCTTATCCTGCCGGTGAGTTAAAGCATGGTCCGCTTGCCTTGGTTGATGAAGAGATGCCAGTGATTGCCGTCGCACCGAATGATGCGTTACTTGAAAAAGTAAAATCAAATTTACATGAAGTAAGTGCGCGAGGCGGCCAGTTGGTTGTTTTTGCTGATAGTTCAGGGCAATGGACGGAAAATGGTGCAAAACGCGTGGCGGTACCCCCTTGTGGTGATTGGATAGCACCGATTATTTATACATTGCCGTTACAGTTATTGGCGTATCATGTGTCTGTTGCGAAAGGCACAGATATTGATCAACCACGTAATTTAGCAAAATCAGTAACCGTTGAATAGAAGAGCGATTTTTTTGAGGTGTTTATTTTATGACAGATGAGATGGAACGTGTTGCAGCTGACGTGGCTGTGCGTTTTCGTTTGGGCCGTGAGCAGGTTAATGCGGCGATTGAATTATTGACGCAGGGGCTAAGCGTTCCTTTTATTGTGCGTTATCGAAAGCATGAAACCAAAGGTATTAAAACAGCGCCTTTAAGGCAGCTACGTAGGCAGTTAGACATTGATGCGAATCGTGTGGCGCGCGAGGCACGAAAACAGCAACATCAGGCGAGCAAGGCAGCGCCCAAAAAACCGCAGTCACCAGTCGATTTATTAATGAGCAAGATAAAAGAAGATGCCGGCATTTTAATGCATCTTAGAGGTAAGTTATGGGAAGAAGGCCTTCTTTCTTCAGTGCTTCTATCTGAGAAGAAAAGTAAAAAAAGTAAGAAAAAGCACACAAATAAGCCCCAGTGGGCTGATTATGTCTATGATAAAACACCTATTCAGGGAATTCCTGCA
>JASJHH010000082.1:0-9777 GCA_033791145.1 Legionella sp. | reverse complement strand
TTAAATTAAACAGCTAAAAAGCAACGCCCAAGCATTGCATACGCTTTTCTTTTTTCTATAGGATCTGCCAATAAATAAGCAGGATGCGGTAATACATCTGCTTTTTTATCTACTTGTTTAATACATACATCAGAACTATCTAGCCCAACACTTTGAAGCATATTATCTAATAATACCCGATCAGCTTGTGTGAAATTAATATTTTCCATATAAATCACATGCTGCGCTTTAGCTGCGTCACGCAAAACCCATGGGTTTATTCCCATGGTTTGTAAGTAATAATTTTGTGTGTTTTTATTTTTTTGCATTTAGAACAAGTGCCTTTAAGTGTTCGGTTGGATTAGCCGCCTGCATAATAGAACGGCCTATAACTGCATAATCACTGCCTAATATACGCGCCTTTTCAGGAGTGACAACACGTTTTTGATCGTGTGCACTATCACCTTCTAGACGTATGCCGGGTGTAATGGCTAAAAAGTCATCACCACATGCGGCTTTTAGCGCCGGCACTTCTAATGCCGAACACACGACGCCATCAAGGCCCGCTTGTTTTGCTGTTTTGGCTAATGCTAACACTTCTATATGAGACGCATTTTGACTGGTTAATACCGTTACAGCAATTAAATAGGGCTTTTTATCACCAAACGCATCGACTGCCTCTCGTGCCGCTTGCATCATCGACAACCCTCCTGATGCATGAATGTTTAGCATCCAAACACCTAAACTTGCCGCAGCGCGACAAGCTGCAGCCACCGTGTTCGGGATATCATGAAATTTTAAATCTAGAAAAACACGAAAGCCTCGAGCAATTAATTTTTTAACAAATTCTGGTCCCAAACGCGTAAACGCTTCAAGCCCAACTTTTAAAATACACCAATCAGGGTGCCAATTATCAACTAAAGCTAAAGCTTTTGATTGATTGTCAATATCAAGCGCTATAATATATTGCATTAAATCTTAATCCCCTTCTAAGCCATGAATCGGCTTAACACGTCCCCAGTGCTTGCAACTTGGGCATAGCCAGTGGAGTAATTTTCCAGAAAATCCACAATGCCCACAACGATAAATGGGTTTATTATCTAAGAATTTACTCGTAATATTAAGCAACATATTTAATTTATCACGGACAATGCCATGCGTTGATTCTAAATGCCATTGTATTAATTGATTCAATCCCCGAATTGAAGGGTATCGGCTAAGCTGGACCGATACGAAATCAATAGCCATATCCAAACTTTTTTCTTCACGAAGATGTTCACCAATTGCAAAAATTATAGATGAACTCGGATAATCACCTAATGTGCTTTCTAAGTAACTCACGCATTCATCCATACTATTTAACGCAGCATGTGCTTTTAATAGTGGCTCTATCGCCTCAGAGAAAAAAGCGGGATCTTGTATTAACACACGTTTTAAAGCACGAACAGCCGGTTTATAACGCCCTTGTTTCATTTCCATTTCCGCAAGCATTAAACTCGCACGCACTGATTTTTTATCGACAAGTAGTGCTTGCTTAATCATACTATAAGCTTGGTCTTCAGCGCCTTTTAAAACTAAATTGTCTGCCAACTCACAATGATAATGTGCTGCCTCAGCATGCATATGATTATCTGTAACCAGCGCTAGTTTTTTCAAGACATCAAGCGCTTTTTCCCAGGCTTTTTCATGCTGATAAATCGCAAGTAACCCTCTAAAACTACTTGCATCAGGTGTGCCACCAAGCTCAACGACTTCTATAAAAATACGTTCGGCTCTGTCATAAACACCGGCACTCATATAATCTTCAGCCAAAGCCATGAGTGCTTCTTTACGTTGCATCACGCGAAGCTGTGGCCTTGCAATTAAATTTTGATGAATTCGAATGGCGCGGTCTACCTCACCTCGTCGACGGAATAAACTCCCCAAAGCCAAATGTGTTTCAACCGTATCGCTATCTACTTCTAAAAGCTTAATAAAAATATCAAGTGCTTTATCAGGTTGCTCGTTTAATAAATAATTCAATCCAACAACATATTCACGTGATAACTGATTACCTTCAGTGGGTTGCTTTACAACGTAATTACGTCGTGCAATCCACCAACCAGAACAAGCTGCAGCAGGAAGAAGCATCGGCCAAAGGTGAATCATATTATACGCCTTAATCTTTTAGAGGAATTTCACGTAAATTTTTAATCTCTCGTTCCATCAACTGTAAATGATTTTTTGTTTTACGGTATTTCGATCTTAAAGACCAATAACGCCCGAGAAACATGATTAAGCCAATCAATACACCGAATGCCAATGCAATAATCATCCAAACTGAAATAGGCAGAGTGAACGTTTTAAAATATAAGTTTAATGTAACAGGCCCTGCATTTAAAGCAGCAAAACTCACTCCCAAAAGCATTAAACACACATAAAATATCATCATGATCAAGCGCATTTTATTTATCCTTTTTTTATATAAAAAAAGCGTAGTAAACTACGCTTTTTTTAAAAAACAATAAAACATTAATCACTGTCTTTAATCACTGTCTTTCTTGCTATTTGCCATTTTTTCTTTCAACAAATCACCTAATGTCGTTGGTGATACCTAGGCTGTTTTTGAGTATTTCTTAATGGCTTCAGCTTGATCTTCAGCATCTTTTGCTTTCACAGACAATGCAATGGTTCGATTTTTGCGATCAATATTAATGATTTTCGCTTCAATATCATCGCCAACTTTAACAATAGTTGATGCGTCAGTTACTTTATCATCAGATAAATCATTAGCACGAATCGTACCGAATACATCTTCAGCAAGTTCAACCGTCACTGTTTTAGCATCAACTTCTGTGACTTTACCTGTAATCACAGTGCCTTTACCAAACTCATCCGCATAACTACTGAAAGTATCCCCTTCAAGCTGCTTTAATCCTAATGAGATACGCTCACGTTCAGAATCAATTGCTAAAATAACAGCTTCTAACTCTTGGCCTTTCTTGAAGTCTTTAACTGCTTCTTCACCTGGTACGGTCCAAGAAATATCAGATAAATGTACCAAACCGTCAATTTCACCATCTAATCCAATGAAAATACCAAAGTCGGTAATTGAGCGAATTTTTCCGCTAATTTTTTGTCCTTTTTTCTGGCCTTCTGCAAATGCTTGCCATGGATTATTTTGGCATTGTTTCATACCAAGAGAAATACGTCGGCGATCTTGATCTATTTCAAGCACAATCACTGAGACTTCTTCGCCCACAGAAACAACTTTGCTTGGATGAATGTTTTTATTCGTCCAGTCCATTTCAGACATATGAACTAAACCTTCAACCCCTTCTTCGATTTCAACAAAACAACCATAATCTGTAATATTCGTTACTTTACCTGAAAGTCGTGTACTTACAGGATAACGATCCATTAAATCAACCCACGGATCATTGCCTAATTGTTTCATGCCTAAAGAAACACGATTACGCTCACTATCAAAACTGAGTACTTTTACTTTAACATCTTGTGCAACACTCAAGACTTCGCTTGGATGTTTAACACGCTTCCAAGAAATATCTGTAATGTGTAACAAACCATCAACACCACCTAAATCAATAAATGCGCCATAATCTGTTAAGTTTTTAACGATACCATCAAGGACTTGACCATCATGTAATGAATCAAGCAATGCTTGTCTGTCTGCACTGTTCTCTTCTTCAACCACTGCGCGACGAGAGACAACAATATTGTTACGTTTCAAGTCCATTTTGATAACTTTAAACTCAAGCTCTTTGCCTTCCAAATAAGAAGGATCACGAACTGGTCTAACATCAACCAATGAACCAGGTAAAAACGCTCGAATCGAACCAATTTCAACTGTAAAGCCACCTTTGACTTTACCTGAAATCAAACCAATCACTGTTTCATTATTATCATATGATTTAGAGAGTTTACGCCATGCTTCTTGACGTTTGGCTTTTTCACGAGAAAGTAAGGTTTCACCATGACCATCTTCAACAGAATCCAGTGCGACTTCAACTGAATCGCCAACAGCCACTTCAATTTGGCCATCTTTGTCTTTGAATTCATCGATTGAAATAACACCTTCAGATTTCAATCCTGCGTTTAGCGTGACAAAATCATCATCTACATTGATGACTGTCGCATCTATAATGGCACCCGGGTAAAACTGCATCCCAGCCATACTTTCTTCAAATAATTGTTTAAAACTCTCGGTCATGTTATCAAACTCAAAAAATAAAAATATAAAGAATATTTATTTAAATATTCTTCCCCTTAAATCCTCGCGCATTAACAAGCGCTAAAAGCGCTGTAAATACCTCATCAACAGTCAAATTGGTTGTATCAAGTGTCACTGCATCGTCTGCAGCCTTCAATGGTGCGTGCTCGCGCGCCATATCTCTTTGATCTCTTCTAGCCAACTCATCTACGACCTGCGCGAGATTAACACTTTTCCCATTATTCTTCAACTGTAAATAACGTCGATTTGCACGCTCTTTCGCACCTGCATCCAAATAAATTTTTAATGCCGCATCTGGAAAAACAACGGTTCCCATATCACGACCATCCGTGACAAGACCTGGCATACACGCAAAGTCACGCTGCCGCTGCAGTAAGGCTGCACGAATTTCAGGCATCGCTGCCAATTGAGATGCGCTTGCACCACATGCCTCACTACGTAATGCATCCTGAACAAGTACGCCTTGTATATAAATTTCATCCTGCTTAAACTCAATCGGCAAATGCGCTGCCAACTCAACAAGCTTATCTCGCGCATCAAATGCAACTTGCGCTTGCTCAGCTAAAAATCCAAGTGCGCGATACAAAACGCCACTATCTAATATATGCCACCCTAAATAATCAGCCAATCGATGACATAACGTGCCTTTTCCTGTGCCGCTTGGCCCATCTAATGTAATCACAGGCACTGTGTTCTTATGTACAGACATATTATTACCTTAGTATTTTATGCAACATCCGAGCTGCTTTGCGAGATGTACAAACATCGGAAATGACGTTGAAATTGCGCTTGTATTTAACACCCGTATCGGTGCTTTTGCAACAGCACCCGCAATTAAAAAAGCCATCGCCACACGATGATCTAAAACACCATCAACCGTGCCTCCTTGTAGCTCCCCGCCTGCAAGTATTAAATTGTTTTTATCAACCACAACTAAAATACCCAATGCTGCGAGTCCATTTGTCATCGCATCCACTCGATTACTTTCTTTATGGCGCAGCTCATCTATACCAAAAACACGGGTTTGCCCTAAAGCCTTTGCCGCTGCAATCAATATAATCGGAAATTCATCTATCGCTTGCACAAGCATTACATTTGAAATATCAACGCCTTTTAACTCAGCATAACGCACTTTAATATCAGCCACAGGTTCTGCACCATAAAAACATTGGTTTTCTAAGCAGATATCAGCACCCATAGCTTTTAATATACCAATCACACCCATACGTGTTGAATTAACACCAACCCCACGCATGATTAATTCAGAGCCTGGTACTAAACACGCAAGAACCATAAAAAATGCCGCTGATGACAAATCACCTGGCACCCGCAGCATTCGGTTTTGATTATCACGATTCAAAAAAAACGGAAGCATTGCCTCCGTATGATCCCGTGTTTTAACCCGCTCAATTACTTTGGTTTGACCATCAGCATATAAACCGGCCAATAAAACACACGATTTAACCTGAGCACTTGCCATAGGTGGCGTATAAATCATGCTTTTTAAATGTTGTCTGCCAAATATTTTAAGTGGTGCACATCCATGATTCGCATCAATTAAAGCACCCATTTGTCTCAGTGGCGTTACAATACGCATCATCGGTCGTCGTGATAAACTGTCATCACCAACTAATACACTATCAAATGCTTGCCCTGCCAAAAGCCCCGCCAAAAGCCGCATGCTCGTGCCCGAATTACCACAATCAATTGGCGAATCTGGCGCACTTAATCCATCACGCCCAACGCCATAAACAATCGCTTTATCTTCGAGCCATTCAATACGCACACCCATTTGTTGTAATGCGCGCGCTGTTGCAACACAATCATCGGCTTTTAAACAGCGCTTAATTTGGGTGATACCAAAGCTAATCGCTGCTAATATTAAAGCACGATGCGAAATCGACTTATCACCGGGTAAACTAATATTATCTTGTATGGGATTTAAAACAGGTGTGCTTTTTATCATATTACTGAACAAAATCATCCATAAAGGCAATCAAGGCATCAACACCTGCCAAAGGCATGGCATTATATAAGCTAGCTCTGAGCCCTCCCCGAACACGATGCCCCTTTAAGCCCCTTAGGCCTTCGGCGTCAGCTGCTTTTAAAAAATCAGCTTCTTGACTTGTATCTACCATTGAAAAGCAAATGTTCATGATAGAACGCAACGGCTTTTCAACCAAACACACATAATGCTTTGAAGCATCAATATAATCATATAATTTAGCGGCTTTGGCTTGATTGACTTGATATAACGCATCAACGCCGCCTTCAGCTTTAACCCACTTAAACATACGTGCTGCCATATCACACTGAAACAAAGGTGGTGTTGCATACACCGAATTATTTTTAGCATGTACCCGATAATCTAGCATGGTTGGTACCACATGCTTTGGTATAATATCTAATAAATCATTTCGAATAATTACAAGTGTTAAACCTGCTGGCCCAATGTTTTTTTGTGCACCTGCAAAAATCACACCAAACCGTGCAACATCAATCGGTTCACTTAAAAAACACGATGTCATATCGGCAACTAATGGCACATCACCCACATCGGGTATATCTGAAATTCGCACCCCATCAACCGTTTCATTGGGCGTATAATACACATACGCTGTATTTTCTTTCAGCTGATTATCATCCTGAATACGATACGCATCACTAAAACGAGCGCCTTCTTCAAAAGCAAGTTTAGACCACAGCCCTGAGCATATATATCCTGCGCGATTTTTATTGTTTGATATTAAATTAAGTGGCGCCATCGCAAATTGTGTTCGCGTTGCCCCGCCTAAAAATAAAACACTATAATTATCAGGAATATTAATTAATGCGCGTAAATCAGCTTCCGTCTCATCAAGAAAGCTGGTAAATATTTCTGTTCTGTGGCCTATCTCAAGTATCGATAAACCTGTATTTTTAAAATCTAATAAATTGGTTTGTGCATCCCGTAAAATCGCTTCAGGTAAAGTAGCAGGCCCTGCACCAAAATAATATCCGTGTTTAGTCATCACACTCACTCCGTATCAACGATCACTTCAGCATCAGCATCTATAATATCTTCTGCATCACTCTGAATTTCTTCAATGCCTTGCATGCCAACGACTTGTTCGCCTTCAGCCAAGTTCATAATACGAACCCCTTGCGTATTACGCCCAATCACTGAAATTTCACTCATTCGAACACGTACCAACGTGCCTCGATTGGTAATTAACATGGCTTCATCTGCATCGTTGACCTGCAATGCTCGTACCACGCGACCATTTCGTTCGCTGACTTGGATTGAAATTACACCCTGTCCACCACGCCCTGTCACGCGATACTCATCTACGGCTGTGCGTTTACCATAACCAAATTCTGTTGCCGTCAAAATAGTCCCTTCGGCGGCGGCAACCACCAATGAAATCACAGCTTGGCCTTCAGCGAGCCGTATACCTCGTACACCACGTGCTGTACGACCCATTGCTCGAATTAAATTTTCATCAAATCGAATCACTTTACCTGCATCAGAAAACAGCATGATATGCTTATTGCCATCGGTAATATCAACACCAATAAGTTGATCACCATCTAATAAATCAACCGCAATAATGCCATTACTACGCGGGCGACTAAATGCCTCTAACGACACTTTTTTAACCGTTCCGCGCTGAGTCGCCATAAAGACAAACAAATTAGCATCGTATTCCCGAACCGGTAACATTGCATGAATAGCCTCACCTTCAGCCAAAGGCAAAACATTAACAATCGGTTTGCCTCGTGAGGTACGACTAGCCAATGGCAATTGATAAGATTTAACCCAATATAATTTACCGTGATTAGAAAAACAAAGCAGCGTATCATGCGTACTTGCAATC
This sequence comes from Legionella sp., assembly GCA_033791145.1. Lineage (GTDB taxonomy): Bacteria > Pseudomonadota > Gammaproteobacteria > Legionellales > Legionellaceae > JAALKW01. The sequence goes on along the minus strand of JASJHH010000082.1, from coordinate 1,710 downwards.
ACTAAGCGCTCAATAAAGTCTTCATCTTTGATATTGGTTGCCGATTTACCTTTACCGCCACGTCGTTGTGCTTGATACGTAGAAAGCGGCTGATATTTCACATAACCTTGATGCGACAAAGTCACAACGACTTGTTCTTCTGTAATTAAATCTTCAATCGTCAGATCATTTTGTGAGGCCATAATTTCAGTACGACGCTCATCACCAAATTGCGTTTTCATTTCAATTAATTCTTCACGAATTACTTCCATTAAACGCTCAGGTGAATTCAAAATCTCAAGCAACGCTTGAATCACATCAAGTAACTGATCAAATTCTTGTAATAATTTATCTTGCTCAAGCGCTGTTAATCGATGTAAACGTAATTCTAAAATAGCTTGGGCTTGCTCAGCCGATAAATAATAACCGCCATCAACAAATCCAAGACCTTCTGGTAAATCATCAGGCTTGCATGCCGCATTACCTACTTTTTCTAACATGGCTTGCACAGAACCCGGTGTCCAAGCACGTGCAGTTAAGCTTATTTTTGCATCTTGTGGCGTGGGAGACGCTTTAATCAGTGCAATCATTTCATCAATATTTGCAAGGGCTACAGCTAAACCTTCTAATGCATGCGCACGTGCACGTGATTTTTTGAGTCTAAATAAAGACCGTCTTGTCACAACTTCACGACGATGCCGTAAAAAGCAGTTGAGTATTTCTAATAAATTCAGTGTTCGAGGTTGATTATCAATTAATGCCACCATATTGATGCCAAATACATTTTGCATCGGTGTGTGTGCATATAAATTATTTAAAACAACTTCCGGTACTTCGCCGCGTTTTAACTCAATCACAACCCGCATGCCGTCTTTATCTGACTCATCACGAAAACCAGAAATACCTTCAATGCGTTTATCACGCACCAAATCTGCAATGCGTTCTATCAAGCGCGCTTTATTTACCTGATAGGGCAATTCATTAATAATAATGGATTGACGACCTGATGTATCATTCGTTTCAACTTCTGTTCTTGCACGCAATTGAATCCGACCGCGTCCTGTACGATATGCCTCTACAATCCCTGCTCGACCATTAATAATAGCTGCTGTAGGAAAATCAGGACCTGGAATAATCTCAAGTAAATCATCAACCGTAAGTTCAGGCGAGTCAATTAAAGCCACACAAGCATTAATGACTTCTGTAATATTATGCGGTGGAATATTTGTTGCCATCCCAACGGCAATCCCGGATGAACCATTCACTAATAAATTAGGAATACGCGCAGGCATGACCACAGGGGCAAATTCAGTTTCATCATAATTCGGCGCAAAATCAACCGTTTCTTGATCTAAATCAGCAAGTAACGCATGTGCGATTTTTGACATACGCACTTCGGTATATCGCATGGCAGCCGGTGCATCGCCATCTATCGACCCAAAGTTTCCTTGTCCGTCAACTAAAATACAACGCATTGAAAAGGGCTGCGCCATACGTACAATCGTGTCATATACAGCCGTATCACCATGTGGATGATATTTACCGATGACATCCCCGACCACACGTGCGGATTTTTTATAAGGCTTATTCCAATCGTTATTAAGCTCGCTCATGGCGTATAATACACGCCGATGCACAGGCTTTAAGCCATCTCTCGCATCAGGCAGCGCACGCCCAACAATCACACTCATGGCATAATCAAGATAGGATTGCTTAATTTCGTCTTCAATA
>JASJHH010000081.1:0-19126 GCA_033791145.1 Legionella sp. | reverse complement strand
TATTTTTCAAAGTCCGCAATTAATGATGAACTTCCAAAAATAGAAGGCGAATACGAGAACCTCTTGCTTTACCAGCTTGCGCTAGCCGCATAAATGGCTAAAGTCGAGTAAAATTAACAAATGATTTATCGGTGTTATTTTCTGACAATAAATTTCAAAAAATCAAACATCCAAATATTTTATTATTATCCGATGAAGAAAGATTTTTACATTCATCGGTATTATTTAATGCAAATATACCGTTACTTTCTTGCATGCAAAACGGAAAGCTTATTAAGCAATCGGATCAGGAAAACATAAGACCTTTAATGCTTGCGTGTTTCGAAGGTAGCATTCCTGTTGTTAAAGCGCTTTTGGCGCATAATGCCGATCCGATGATACAAACGAGCACTCATGGATATAGTGTCCTGCATTTTATTGCAGCAGCGCCACTCGAGTTAGAGATTAAAAAACAATTGTTTAGGTTATTGATTACAGATAAAGACATTTTGTTTTTACAGGATATCAACGAATGTTCAGTGATACACTGGTTAATTAAATTAGATGAACAAGATTTACTTTATTTTTTGGTGTCTCAATATGGCTGTCGTGCTCGAGATGCTGATGGCATGAATTTTCTTTTTTATGTTGACAGTCATGATCAAGACGTTTTTTTATATGCAATGGTTCACCAAAATATTGAGGCTGTAAACTTGTTTTTAAAAGATGTACAAGAAGAGGATATCAAATTTTATTTGGAAAAAAATAGCCTGAAAAAAACACTTAAAATTTATCTCAGTTTTCTTATGCAAAAGGATGTATTATTAGCAAGTCGGTTTGTACGAGCTTTGAAATCTAAAATTAGAGAAAGCACTGAAGATAAAGAAGAATTAGATAAAATATTGGATAGATTACTTCCAGCATTACAACCGAGTTATTTATCAGCTTCAATTTTTTCTGATGAGCGAGAGAACAAACGTCAACGAGTGCCAGTAAAACAAGACGATTTTGTTTATTAAGTGAGATGTAAATTTGAGATATTCAGTTTCAATAAAAGCCATACTTGCAGGTATGTCAGGGACCGCATTGCAATGGTACGATTTTGCGATTTTTGGATATTTTGCGCCAATTATTGCTGAAACTTATTTTCCAAAAGCAAATACAGTAGCATCGCTCTTACAGGTATTTTCTGTATTTGCTGTAGGCTATCTATTAGCGCCTATAGGATCGATGTTTTTTGGCTATATAGGCGATAGATATGGTCGTAAGCGTGCACTGTCGCTCAGTATTATTATCATGGCGTTTTCAACAGCGTTAATAGCGGTATTGCCTGGTTTTCAAGTGATAGGTATTGCTGCGCCGGTTTTTATAACGTTGCTTAGAATCACACAAGGTTTTGTTGCAAGTTCAGAGTTTACAGGCTCTGCTGTATTTTTAGTTGAGCATGCAAAGCCACATCAAAAGGCATTTTATGGTAGTTTAACAAGCTCTGCATATAGTATTGGCGTAGTGTTCGCAGGGCTGATGGCATCCATGTTAACTGCTGATTTTATGCCTGACTGGGCCTGGCGAATGGGTTTTGGATTTGCCTTAATAGCAGGGCTTGTGATTTTTTATTTGCGTCGTAGCGTACCAGAGAGTCCTGTATATCAAAAAATAAAATCCGAAAACAAAGCTAAATATCCTTTTTTATTAGTCATCAAAACAGTGCCTTATGCTGTGATAGGCGTGATTGGATTAGGTGCTTTTATTGGCATGATGACCTTTGGGACCTATGTTTTTATGGCAAGCTATTTGCATGTTTATTTTAATTTTTCATTGAGTCTCGCGTCTTTAATTATTACAGTCTCGCTGTTATTACTTGCAGTGGTTGAGCCTTTGATGGCGCTTGTGGCGGATAAAATAGGACACTTAAAGCAGTTGGTGATAGGTGTTATTGGAATTTTTTGTTTTAGCTTACCTATTTTTTATCTCGTGAGTTCAGGTCAAGTCTTATGGGTGATTTTAGGCATGCTTAGTATGTCTATTGTAATAGCCATCGCTTTTGCACCGATTAATGCTTATATGCTGGCGTTATTCCCAGATAATTGCAGATACAGCGGATTTGGCGTGTCATTTCATATTGGAATTTCATGTATTGGAAGCACAACCCCTTTGGTTTTAATGTGGCTTGTGAATCAAACGGGTGATTTGATAGCGCCTGCTTATTATTACATGCTGGGTGCGATGTTAGGGTTAGGTGCTTTAGGTCTTTGTGAATATTCGCGCCGAAAGCAGAGCGCATTACATCCCAGTGCTATTTGTTTTCGCTGACCAAAAAGTAATATGTCTTGCGTGAACAAATTGTGTTAAGTGCTCGATAATACGGTGCATGGTTTTTGGTTCATCAAAAAATTCGATAATTAAAGGCAGGTTGAGTGAAACATCGATAAGGCGTGACGCATGCTCGCCGGTTTCACCCAATCCTCTGATAGCACGAAACACACTGAACCCACGAATTTTAGCTTCATCGCGTAAATAATCTAAAATATTATCTAACTCATGAGATGCCTCAGTGAGATAAACGCGTGCAATTATAATGTCAGTTGTTTTTAAGCTCATAACTGTCTTCCTCCCCATATGCCAAGCCAGACCATTAATAAACAGAGTATAAGATTTAGCATGGTATTTAAAAATGCTAATCCCCATCCATTGCTTTCTAATAAGTTCAGTGTTTCTAATGAAAACGTTGAAAAAGTGGTAAATCCGCCTAAAAAACCACTCAGCATGAGGGGTCTTAGGAGGTTAGAAAAGCCTTGAAGCCTATCTAAAATAAGCACGAAAAAAAAACCAGCAAGAAACGACCCTAGTGTATTTACAACGAGTGTGCCGTATGGAAAGCCTTGTCCTAGGAGCCGGGCAAGCGAGCTAGACATCCCAAAGCGTGAGATGCCTCCAAGCCCTGCACCGATAAAGATGAGCCAGGTGTTCATATATATCGTTTTCTTATGTGAATTTATCTTTAACTATAACGCTTTCTTAACGGATTCTAAAGTTCCCCTTATCTCTGATTCAAAAATAGCCACATGGTCTATAATTGAGTTAGAGGTGATTGTATGTATGTTGAACTACTGCATAAAGAAGAAGATAATGGTTTTATTCGTGTGCTGCAGTTTCGTGTTGTGGCAGAACGTGTTTTTGATTCTCCGCTTCATGTGTTACCTGACTTAATTCGTCTGCTGGTTCAAAAAAGCTTAAGTAGTTATGTGATTCACTTTATATTAAATGCATATGGTCGATTTGATATCGAAATTAACAGTGAATATCCAAATATTAAAAATAATTTACTCTCAATGAATCTTAGAAAAAAAGTGGGACGTCTGCATCGCTTATTTTATGAAACGCCACGAGAGTATATAGAGCAGCTGGGGTATGATGATTTTATCTATGCTTTATCTATTTATGAGCCTCGCTATAGAAGCTTAGATGATACAGCATTATTTAGTTATCCCGTGCAGTGGCATGGGTTATTAGAAACCTATCAATTTTTGCATTCAGATGATATTGAAAATGAAGATTTTTATCATGCTATTTTAAAGCGAACGGATGAAACTTGGGTCTCTCCGGCTATGAATCATAAGCCTTGTCCGTTTGATAAAGCTGATTTTCTTGAAAGCCAAGTAATTTCAGGGTTTGAGCATTTTTTCGTGTGTTTAAATTATCGGCCGATTGGGGATTCGCCATTTCATCTGATGATTGTGCCTTATCAGCATAAAACGGATTTAACGCGCATTACACCTAATTATTTGTTTGAATTAGAAGCTTTATTGCGTACGAGTTTAAAACTTTGGCCAGAGGATAAAAACAAATTATCTATTTATATGCAAAAGCATGCGCAATCAGGAATGACAGTACCGCACATGCATATCCATGTGCTTTTTCCTTCACAAAATCAAGCCTTCAGAGAAGATATTATTCAGCAGTTACGTTATTTTGCGTCATTGCTTGCAGGGCATGAGGAAGAAGCGCATGCGCTTGCACGTAGCCCATTATCGATAGATACAATGCAGCAACAAATTTGGCGTTTTAAACGACCACTTAAACAGCAGTTTTCTCACGAGCTTAAAGTACAACAAGAGCGATATGCACAACTGCGGTTTAGTCGTGCGGCAATATTAAAGCCTATAAAGAAAAAGCGTATTAAAAAATCAAGGTGAGATAAAGTTGTTGAATTGTGTTATGATCTAGCAAATAAATCACAAGCCCTCAAAAATTAGGATTATTGTATGAGCGAAGTGACAGAGCATGCCCCATCAATAGAGCCACCTATGGTGCTAACAAAAGCGGCCGAAGCGCATCTATTCGTTTATTTAAATAAAAATCCCAACAGCAAAGGAATCTGTTTTTCTGTGAAAAAAACAGGGTGCTCTGGCTTATCGTATGTTACTAATTATATTGATGCGCTGAATCCAGATGATATTACTTTACCGTTCGGGGATGATTACGTGATATCTATCGACAGAAAAAGTTATCCTTTTTTAAAGGGAACAATCGTTGATTATATCAAGCAAGGCTTAGATTATCAGTTGGTCTTTCGTAACCCTAATCAGACGGGACAGTGTGGTTGCGGTGAAAGCTTCACGGTAAATTAAGCTTAAAAAGCACAAAAAGACCCAAAAAAACCCTGCGTATGATTAAATCAATGTTTACAGTCTTTGAGATATCTGCTACTATAGGGCCCACAAAGTTGACTAGCCTTAGAGAGGTCTAGATTTTCTGTGTCAAAATTGAAGTATTTAATTTTTTATTGATTGATTGGAGAGAGAAATGAGCGTTGTATCAGAGGAAGTTCGACTTCAGCAGGATGGCTTAGCAGGGCATGTTACACAAGCTGTTAAATCATACCTTGCAACAACAAAGAGTAAAGACGCAAATTTGAATTTGTATCAACTAATTATTGAAGAAGTAGAAGCGCCGTTATTCCGTACTGTAATGGAAATGACACGTTATAACCAATCACGTGCGGCACGTGTATTAGGTGTTAGCCGTGGTACATTACGTACTAAACTAAAGCGTTATTTTGATGAAGAATTCATCGGTACACGCGAAGAATAATAAACAATATTTTCGGTCGACAAATGCGCATAATTTCGTTATTATCGCATTGAAGTCGGTCAGGCAACCGCTCTTTGCGTAAGCAAAGGGAGGAAAGTCCGGGCTCCGCAGAGTAGAGTGCCAGGTAACACCTGGGAAGCGTGAGCTTATGGAAAGTGCCACAGAAAATATACCGCCTATAGATTAAAGCCTTTCGGGGCTTTAGTTGTTTTAGGTAAGGGTGAAATGGTGCGGTAAGAGCGCACCGCGCGTTTGGCAACAAGCGTGGCAGGGTAAACCCCACTCGGAGCAAGGCCAAATAGAGATTGGATGGTTGTAAAACCATAACACGCGGCTCGCGTGCAATCTGGGTAGGCTGCTTGAGGCAAACGGCGACGTTTGTCCCAGATGAATGGTTGTCCACGACAGAACCCGGCTTATCGACCGACTTTTATTTTTTCGTCCGGCCTACGTGGCCCGACACTCGCCTACGTGGCCCGACTTGTTCGGGCCATCCATAGACCCTGCGGACAAGGCGCGGGGCGTAGGCACTAGGGCTCTTTTTTCAAATGCTTCAAAAGTGCTTCTGCTGCAAGCTGTTCAGCTTTGCGGCGGGTTGTGCTGCAGCCTTTCTTAGATAAATTCAGTGCGCTAATACTGCAAGTCACAAAAAATTCTTGGGCGTGTGCAGCGCCTTTGGTTTCTGTAAGTGTATACACTGCAAGTGGCATTTTGTGCGCATGCAAATATTCTTGCAGCTCTGTTTTTGCATCTTTCGCCGATGCTTGATTGGCATGATGCTGCCCTAAACGCGAATGATATATTTGTAAAATAAGCTTCTCTGCGGCTTGAAAGCCACCATCAAGAAAAACCGCACCAAAAATAGCTTCGAGTGCATTGGCAAGAATCGAGGTGCGTTCAGCGCCGCCGGTTTTAATTTCACCAGCCCCAAGATAAAGCGCTTCGCCTAAATTAAGCTCTTTGGCAATCACAGCAAGTGTTTCGCCTTTAACTAACTCAGCACGCAGCGGGCTGAGTTCACCTTCTTTGAGCTCTGGATAGCGTTTGAGTAACACGTCAGCAATCACTAAATCTAAAACAGCGTCGCCCAAAAATTCAAGGCGTTCGTTGTGCCGTGTACCCGCACTGCGATGGGTAAGCGCTTGTTTAAGATAAGTTGGATTTTGAAAGTTATATTCAAGCTGCGTATTAAATTTTTGAGCTGACATAATAATCTATCCTAATGCAAACCTAATGCAAACCTAATGCAAAATATGCCCAATATTTTCCCAGCGTGGCATATGCTTTTTGTTATTCCAGCTCATCCACACGAAAAATGCGCGGCCACGTAAGTTTTCTTCGGGTAAAAAGCCCCAGTAGCGGCTGTCTGCACTGTCGTCTCGATTATCGCCCAACATAAAATAATGCCCTTTGGGTACAGTAAAATCAAAATCAATAGGGCGATCTTTCGGATTAATATAAATATCATGAACCACGCCGTTTAGGTCTTCTTGGTAGCGTGCAACGGTTCTGCCAGAGCTTTCATCAAGCGTATATTCAATAAACTTTTGAGGCATTTTTTTGTTATTAATAATCAATTGCTTATTGTGATACGAAACCACATCGCCGGGCACACCAATCACCCGTTTAATATAATCAAAATTAGGCGAAGGGGGCCATCTAAATACAGCAATGTCGCCGGTTTTAGGGTTGTTGATAGAAAGAATTTTGGTTTCTAAAACTGGAAGATGCAAGCCGTAAGCAAATTTATTCACAGCTACAAAGTCACCAACTTGCAGAGTCGGTTCAAGAGAGCCTGAAGGAATACGAAAAGGCTCGACCAAAAACGAACGCAGCAGCAAGACAATTAAAAATATAGGAAAAAAAGCGCGTGCATGTTCAACGAGCTTAGGTTCTGCTGCAGCAGAATCGCGTTGCTTTGCCCAGTAGCATTTATCTATTAATGCAATAGATCCTGTTAAGGCTGTCAGGATAACCAGTAATAACGCAAAGCTCATGGTTTAATCTCCAAGATTATATTATTTTTTCCGTTCAGTACTCGTGTTAAAAACAGCCATGAAGGCTTCTTGTGGAATCTCAACATGTCCGATTTGTTTCATTCTTTTTTTACCTGCTTTTTGCTTTTCAAGCAATTTTTTCTTACGTGAAATATCACCACCATAGCATTTTGCGGTCACATTTTTTCGAAGTGCTTTTACCGTTTGACGTGCAATAATCTGATTGCCGATGGCCGCTTGAATAGCCACATCAAACATTTGGCGCGGAATAATTTCACGCATGCGATCGGTTAAAGTGCGTCCTTTGCCTTGCGCATTGTCTTTATGGACAATCAGTGCGAGTGCGTCTACTTTTTCGCTATTAATTAAAATATCCATACGCACCAAATTGGCTGTTTCAAAGCGTATAAAATTATAATCCAGCGATGCATATCCACGGCTTGCCGATTTAATTCTATCAAAAAAATCAGACACCACTTCACTCATGGGCAAGTCATAGGTTACAGAAATTTGTCGGCCGCTATAGGTCATGTTGACCTGAACTCCGCGACGTTCAACGCATAAACTAATAATCGACCCTAAGTGCGCCTCAGGGACTAAAATATTAGCGCGTACAATCGGCTCTAATAATTGATCAATACTTTGTATGGGCGGTAGGCGTGATGGGTTATCAATCATCAAGGTCTCGCCTTTGGTTGTGGTCACTTGATACACAACTGTTGGCGCGGTTGAAATTAAATCAAGATTATATTCACGCTCAAGTCGTTCTTGAATAATTTCCATATGTAACATGCCCAAAAAGCCACAACGAAAGCCAAATCCAAGCGCATCAGATGATTCAGGCTCATAAAAAAGCGAGGCGTCGTTTAGGCTTAATTTAGCGAGTGCATCACGGAATGCCTCAAATGCATCAGCTTGAATCGGAAATAAGCCTGCATAGACTTGTGGTTTCACTTTTTGAAACCCAGGTAGTGCCGCTGCTGCAGGCGTTTTATCAAGTGTTAATGTATCCCCAACAGGCGCGCCATGAATATCTTTGATGCCCGCAACCACATAGCCCACTTCACCTGCATGCAAACCCTCTGTGGGCGTGCGTTTAGGGGTGAAAATACCGATTTGGTCTACTTCATAGGCGCGCCCCGTAGACATAACACGCATTTTCTGATTTTTCTTTAAGCTGCCATTGATAATACGAACAAGCGAAATCACCCCTAAATAACTATCAAACCAAGAGTCAATAATTAAGGCTTCAAGTGGCGCATCTACATCACCTTTTGGCGGCGGAATTTCAGCAACTAAGGCCTCAAGAGCATCATCAATGCCAATTCCTGTTTTTGCACTGGTATGAATCGCGCCTGTTGCATCAATACCAATACTATCTTCAATTTCGGCGCATACTGCATCGGGGTCTGCTTGTGGCAAATCAATTTTATTGAGTACAGGTAAGACTTCAAGGGATTGATCAATCGCTGTATAACAAACAGCAACCGTTTGTGCTTCAACGCCTTGCGCTGCATCAACCACTAAAAGTGCGCCTTCGCATGCGGCAAGGCTTCGAGACACTTCGTAGCTAAAATCAACGTGCCCTGGGGTATCAATAAAGTTAAGTAAATAGGTTTTGCCGTCTTTGGCGGTATAATTAAGCGAAACGCTTTGGGCTTTAATTGTAATGCCGCGTTCGCGTTCTATGTCCATGGAATCAAGCACTTGCGCACTCATTTCACGTTCACTCAAGCCGCCACAATGCTGGATAAATCGGTCAGCAAGAGTAGACTTGCCATGATCGATATGCGCAATAATAGAAAAATTACGAATTAAAGTTAAATCAGTCACTAAATTTAATACTCAAGTGCAAATGCCGTATTTTAGCTTAAATTTAGGGTTTCAGATAGTGCTTGCATGCTCATCCGTATTCTCATCGACCCGGGATAACAGAATGCAATGGGTATATAGCTAACTTACGAGTTTGACTTTGAAAGATTAGATAAGCATGCTACGTTTTACATATTACGTAGTATGTATTGTAAGATATGATACGCACATTTAAAAAGAAAGAAACACAGCAAATTTATGCAGTGGCGTATTTGTTTTGAGTGGAATAATAATGGACCATGTCAGGTTGAAATAGTTGATTACCATCGATGATAATTGATCATGATTGAGGAGATACGCTTTATGACAAACAAAATGCGAGCGATACATCCAGGTGAAATCTTAAAAGATGAATTAGATGCTTTGGGGTTATCTGCAAATCAATTTGCACTAAAGCTTCATGTGCCAGCGAATCGAATTACGTCGATTTTAAATGGAAAGCGTGCTATTACCCCAGAAACTGCTTTAAGATTAGCAAAGTTATTTGGCACGACAGCAGAATTTTGGATTAATTTACAAACGATTTATGATTTAAAACAAGCCTATAATCGTTCTTGGAAAATTATAGATCAAGAAGTACAAGAAGAATTACGCGCAGCCTAGGAGATAAAAAAATGCGGATGTATGCTCAAATAGGGATATTGTTAAGTGTGTTTTTGTGTGTGGGCGTATTGCATGCAGATGCGGCTTTATTAAAACAAAAGCCAGCACAAGTATTTATTAAACGAATGATAGAAAAACACGGATTCAAGCGTGCAGATGTAATCAGCGCATTAAAAGAATCTGAGTTTCAGCCTCGTATTGTACAGCTCATGAATCAGCCTTATGAGAAAAAAAGCTGGGATGCTTATCGTTCAATTTTTTTAACGCCTAAGCGAGTTGATGGCGGTATTCAATTTTGGAAAGATAATCAAGAAAGCTTGGCACGTGCCGAGAAGCAGTTTGGCGTACCCGCTTCTGTGATTGTTGCTATTTTAGGGGTTGAGACGCAATACGGTGAAAAACAAGGGACGTTTCGAGTGCTTGATGCATTAAGTACGCTTGCTTTTTATTATCCGAAACGCAGTGCTTATTTTACGCGTGAACTCGAACAATATTTATTATTATGTCGTGAGCACCATGTACCTGTAACTCAATATATCGGGTCTTATGCAGGGGCGATTGGGCAGCCACAGTTTATGCCGAGTAGTTATCGAATGTATGCCGTTGATTTTAAAAAATCAGGGCCTAATAGCTATCCTGATTTAGTGCGTGAAAATAAAGATGTAATTGCAAGTATTGCGAATTATTTTAGACGTCATGGCTGGAAAGCAGGGGAAGACGTGGTTGAGCCTGCTGCTGTCAAAGGTAAGGCTTATGAAAAACTCAAAACCAATGGCAGAAAAGCAAATTATACGTATCAGTTTTTGGTTAAATCAGGTGTTAAATCGACCGAAGACTTAAAAAATCCACCGGAAAAAGCAGGTTTGATTGAGCTAAATAGTAAGAGTAATCATGAAGCGTATTGGGTTGCGTATCCTAATTTTTATGTCATTATGCGGTACAATACGAGCCCACAGTATGCACTTGTGGTACATTTGCTCTCACAGCAATTACAAGAAAAGTTTGAGACAGGTAAAACGTGAGTACATGCTTTATATTTTTTGATGCAATCGATGCGACACCAGAAACGGATTTGCCTGAATTACTATGGGCTGTTCGGTTAGATGATACGGGTGATGTAGATGTTGCACTGTCAGCACATACCCAAGATGAAATTAAAGCGATGCAAGTCGGTGCACGGACGGTGGTTGTGCTGCCGTCCGCTGTTGCGAGTATTCATTTATTGGACTTACCAAAGCTTAGCATGCGAAAAGCACGTGAAGCGATTCCGTATGCCTTGGAAGAAGCACTAGCGGAGCCCGTGCAAGACGTGCATGTTGCTTTTGAACGAGATGAATCTAATTCACTGCATTATCGTGTGGTGGTTTTAAACAAAAGGCGATTCAAAACTTGGATTCAAGTTTTAGAAGCACTTGACTTGAATTTTGATGCAATTACACTCGATTGGTTTGCATTAGAACCAGGAGAGGTATGCGCCACCGAACAAGATTTATTGGTGCGTGAAGCGCCTTCTGCTGATGCCGTCAATGGGGCTTTGAGTCCGTCGGTTGCAGCGGAATATATAAAAGCCCACCCGGACAAGCCGGGTGGCGTAGGCACTTCCAAGCCGGGTGGCGTAGGCGATTTAGCGGCAGGCTCGTATCGATTGTTTTTTGCAACACGTTTGTTAACCCGGCCTTTTTTAAATCTTTGTGAAGGTGAATTTCAACGAGTGACAGATAGCAAAGGACGTCTATATTGGACTTTTTTGTGTGGCGGTTTACTCGGGGCTTTGTTTTTGAGTGTGCTTGGGTTCAATGCTTTTTTATTGCATCAGCTGCATGCCAGAGAAGCTGTGATTGATAAAGAGATTAAAGACATTTATTACACTTTTTTTCCTGAAGCGACACAGGTGATTAGCCCGCGTTTTCGTATAGAGCAAGTATTAAAAACAAATACAGCGGATACGCAATCGCGTTTTTGGTTTTTACTGAATCAATTGTCTAGATGTTTTTCAAATCATGCTTTAGTGATAGAGCATATTGAGTTTCAAGATCAAATGCTTTCGGTACGGCTTGTTGCTAAAGATTTTTCAGTGCTTGAAGCATTTGAACTGCAATTAAAAAAGCAAGCGGTTGTTGTGAATCAGGTTGAGGCTGTAACACGTGGTAATCAAGTGGTTTCGACCTTGGAGCTTCAATGATAAATGAAATTAAAGCAATCAAGGCAGGGTGCTTAAATATTTGGGGTAATTTAGAGCTGCGCGATAAACGTGCACTTTGTGTTTTGGCGCCCGGCATGCTGCTCTACTTGGCTTATATAAGTTATGCGGCATTAGCGCATCGAGTATTAGAAAATAAACAAGTATTATCTGAGAAAAAAGTAACGCTTGCTTGGATGAAGCAAGCAAAAAAAAATTTTTCACCCGCACAACATAGCACAGAAGCACTGAATGCTTCGGAAGGCTTAAGTGTTTTTTCAAAGGCGTTAAACAAAGCAGCGTTTGATGAGGCGTCGTATAAATTAGAGCAAATAGGAGATAACGCATTTCAATTATCGTTTGATAGCGTGAATTATCGTGATTTTTTACGATGGTTATGGTCGATGGAGAAGCGTTATAAAATAGAGGTAAAACAATTGAATGTTGAAAAAACAGAGACTCAAGGTGCTGTAAAACTAATAATAAGTATTATTCTATAGTAATTATTAGTAATAATTTAAAAAAAACGGTATTTTTTTTCTAAAAAAGTGTTAGAATAGCTGGGCATATATTGAGGATATAAAAATGACAGATAAAGTAAGTGGTACAGTTAAATGGTTTAACGAAGGAAAAGGGTTTGGTTTCATTGAAAGTGATGGTACTGACTATTTTGTACATTTCAGTGCTATTCAAGGCTCTGGATTTAAAACATTGACCGAAGGGGCAAGCGTTTTATTCAAAGCTGGCAAAGGACAAAAAGGACCACAGGCTGAAGAAGTCGAAGTGGTGTAATTGTCTAAGCTGTAATGCCATAAAAAAAGCCTATTCTATTTGGAATAGGCTTTTTTTTTATTTGCTATTTTTTATTTATCCCCCGGCAGTACTCTGAACATTTCCCCAGGTTTTAATTCTTGCTTTTGATTTTAAATTACCGGGCAAGTTATTCATGGCTTTTTGAGCTGCCTCATAGCTGCTATAAGTGCCATATACACCACGGTAACGTTTTTCACCGCCTTGGTTGTATTTGACTTCAGCACGTCTTGCATCTTTAGGTGCTTTTTGCAGGACTCCTGCCACTTCAGATGCTTTTTCACTGTCGTCTAATTGAATCGTATAGTTTTGAGGGTTTTGACGACCCACCCAAGATTTTTCGCGATCTTTGAACGATGCGGGTGCGGTTTCAGAGCTAACGTGATAGCTGTCAGGTACCGTCACAACACGTTCACGAGAACCTGGTGTGTAAGCGCCACCTGATGTGTTATCGTAACCATCAGGATAAAGTGGTGCAGTTGCAGTATGCTCTGATTGCCCAAAGCTATAAGGTGAATAATAACTTGTGTCATCATATGGTTTCATCATGCCACAAGCAGATAAACTTAATGTACAGACTAACAACCCTACTTTATTTGTTTTTATTTTCATGATTGTGCCCTTTTTTTTGTTCTTCTATTGAGGTTATCTGCAGTTATTCAATAAACTTTAGAAATGATTAGACAATAATTTATATTTTAGGAGTGTTTCAATGTCGAATGAGTGGACTGAACGCCGATCGGGGAAAAACCATCAACGCGGAGAACAAGATAAACGCGGGCCTTATGAGCGTGATAGAACGCGGGTCATTCATTGTCCGGCGTTTCGGCGTTTGCAACGTAAAACACAAATTCTAGGGACAGATGAAGGTGATTTTCATCGTACACGTTTAACGCACTCTTTAGAAGTGTCTTCGATTGGATGCAGTTTATTAAGACGACTGGCCATTGATCCTGCGAATCAAATACATATTGATTTATTACCGAATGAAGATTTAATCAGCACGATTTGTTTGCTACATGATATTGGACATCCACCATTTGGGCATGGTGGCGAAGTCGCGCTGAATTATATGATGCGCTTACATGGTGGCTTTGAAGGTAACGGTCAAACACTTCGATTATTAACCAAACTTGAAAATAGCTATGGCGCCTTTGGTTTAGATTTAACACGTCGTGCGTTGCTTGGTATTTTAAAATATCCAGTGGACCGTGCACGTGTCGTTGCTTTAGAAATGCCTTCAGTACATGAAAGCACGCGACAACATGAGTCGATATGCATCAATGACTGGTTGCCTCCTAAAGCGTATTTTGAAACAGAAATGCCAGAAGTTACTTGGCTGATGCAAGTGCTGCCTGATTCAGAAAAAACTTTATTCCAATCGCTACTTACTGCACCAGAGGCATCTCAGCATGGCACATCAAAATATCACAGTCTCGATTGTTCTATTATGAATATTGCAGATGATATTGCTTATGGTGTACATGATTTAGAAGATGCCATTCAATTACGTTTAATCGAACGCGCAGCACTAGATACCGCGGATTTCAGAGCGTTATTAGCTAAAACAACGCTCGCTAAGCGTCCGCTGCCTTTATTAGATGCGCTATTTGATGACGCGATGTTTGTCAGAAAACAAGCGATTGGCGAAATGGTGAATTATTTTGTGACGTCGACTGAGATTCAAATAATTGACGAGGCGTTTGAAACAGGATTATTAAAATATAATGTAAAATTATTGCCAGAAGCAAAAGTGCTTTTAGATGCTTTGGTCGCTTGTATTTATAAGCATGTCATTGATTCACAAGAAGCAAGAACGTTTGAGTATGGTGGTCAGACGGTTGTTTTAAGATTATTTGATGCAATTAGTTCGAACCCGATGGGATTATTAAATATAAAAAATCGCATTTTATTTGAAGAGGCGGCGGATGAAGCATCTGCACGACGGGTTATTTGTGATGTGATTGCAAATATGACGGATGAATATGCGTATCGCATGCATGAGCGATTATTTGGATTTAATACACGAACGATTTTTGAACGTTTGTAGTTTTGTATATAACTGCATGACTCAAGCCAAAAATGGCGTCCCCAAGGGGAGTCGAACCCCTGTTACCGCCGTGAAAGGGCGGTGTCCTAGGCCTCTAGACGATGGGGACCTAAGTATGTTGTTTCTCTCAGAACAGCATAAAATGCTGTTCTGGTGGAGCTAGGCGGGATCGAACCGCCGACCTCTTGCATGCCATGCAAGCGCTCTCCCAGCTGAGCTATAGCCCCTTGAAGAGCGAACGCAAGTGTAAAGGAGACGGGCTTTCTCTGTCAAGTGATTTATAAATTTTTATTATAAAAAAATAGGCATGCCAGATTAAATAAGAACAAAAAAGCTCATGTGCATCAAGTGTCGGTGCGTAAGGTGAGTCAATAAGCAAGCATGATGCTTATTCTAAATCTATTTTTTTACAACGGAGCTTGCTACTCTACGTGACGCATATCGCTTATGGATGATAAAAAATTTAATTTTAGAGGTCACATACAATGAAAAAATATATAACTTTGTTAAACTTTTTAATTTTGTTAACTGGGATAAATATAGCTTACGCACAACCAACGGTTCGTACTGCAGAACTTTCTAATGATAAAACAAACGTATGGAAAACGATTGTTTATCCAGGATCTAATCAAATATTAAAGATGCATCGGCATGATTATGATCGCGTGATTGTTGCCTTGAGTAATGGGTTATTAAAAATTACCAATGATAAAGGTGAAATACATTATTTGAAGCTTAAAAAACATAAAGCTTATTATTTAAAAAAAGATTTACCTCATGAATTACATAAAGATGAAAACATAACCAAGCATCCCATCACCGTCATGGTGATAGAACTTAAAGGTTATTAGTTTTATTGCTTCTGTAACACAAACAAATCAGATGAGCGTTTGAGTAGCTGATGCAATAAATCTCGCATTGGCTCTGCACGATGCGTAAATAGTTCTAATGCTTTTTCTGTTTTCTCAAAATGGATTTGAATAATTTGTTGCAGGGCTTTTTCTGTGTAGCAATTGGCAAAGGTTAATTTATTATTTTCTTTGTCTGAGGCGCGGTTTTTACCGAGGCCCTCTGTTGGGCCGTAGGCATCAAGATAATCATCTTGCATTTGAAAAGCGAGACCAAAGTGGGTTGCAAACGTACGAAGCGCACGTGTTGCCTCAGGACTAGGCTCACCTGCAGCAAGTACCATGTTAATACAAGCAAGCATGAGTTGGCTGGTTTTTAAGTCATGAATGTTTGAAAGCATTTCCTCTGTGACTTGTTGGTTTGATAATTCAGATAAATCTAAACTTTGGCCGCTCACCATCCCGGCGGGTCCGCAGGCTCTAATTAGCTCATGGGTCACAGCGAGTATTTTAGGGGTGGATAAACTTTGTGGGAGATCTCTGAGCAATACATCAACCGCAAGTGCTTGTAATCCGTCGCCAACAAGAATAGCTGTTGCTTCATCAAAGGCACGATGGCAACTCGGCTTGCCACGGCGCATGTCGTCATTGTCCATGGCAGGTAGGTCGTCATGAACCAATGAGTATGCGTGAATAAGCTCTATTGCAATTGCAATGCTGTCCAGTGTGTTATTTGGAATGTTTAATAACTCACCAGATAGATAAACTAGCTGTGGACGTAAGCGCTTTCCACCAGGAAAAAGGGCATACAGCATGGCATCTTGAATGCGTTTGGCAGGAATCGATGTATTTTGAATGACATCACGTAGGCCCTGTTCTAAACGCTGCATATTTTCAGCTTGGCTAGGCATCCGTGCTTTCTCCTTTGGGTGTGTTTTGATTGATAAGCGTATCAATTTTTTTCTCGGCGTCCGTGAGCAGTGTTTGGCAGGTTCGGGTGAGTTTAATACCTTCTTCAAATTGCTTTAAGGCATCATCAAGCGAAACATCACCTCTTTCGAGTGCTGTCACGACGGCTTCGAGGGATTGAATAGATTTTTCAAACTGTGCTGGCTTGCTCATAAAAAACGCTTCAAGTGATTTAGGCAGATAAGATGTTATTATACGGTTTTGTGTTTAACGTGCAATTCATAGTGATTAAAATTTAAATTTTATGAAAGTAAAAACCCGTTATATCTGTAATCAATGTGCAGTCATCTCTTCACAATGGGCAGGGCAGTGCATGCAATGCGGTGCCTGGAATGCTATTTCAGAAGAAGGAAGTATTCCGCCAGGCCCCGGTGGCAGTCGGAAACGTGTGAGTCATTATGCGAATCAGCGTTCAAAAGTCACAGCGCTAAATGATGTCAGCATTGAAAAAACAACCCGGATGGATGTCGGCTTATCAGAGCTGAATCGTGTATTAGGTGGTGGGCTGGTTGAGGGCTCAGTGGTGTTGCTAGGGGGGGATCCCGGCATTGGGAAATCAACGGTATTATTACAAGCCATGACACATTTAGCGGCCGAGCATTCTGTGCTTTATGTCACAGGAGAAGAATCCCTACAACAAGTAGCAATGCGTGCAAAACGATTGCAGCTACCAACAGAGGGCTTGCAATTAGTGGCTGAAACGCAAGTCGAAATAATCTTGGCGCATGCTAAAACCGTGCAGCCACGGGTGATTGTTATTGACTCTGTGCAAACCATTTTTACAGAAGCAGTCAACTCAGCACCTGGCGGTGTGAGTCAAGTGCGAGAAGCCACAGCACTTTTGGTTCGTTTTGCTAAAATGACGCAAACAGCTGTGTTTTTAGTGGGGCATGTCACCAAAGAAGGTGCGCTTGCCGGGCCGCGTGTGCTTGAGCATATGGTGGACTCAGTGCTTTATTTTGAAGGTCAAGCGGATAACCGATTTCGTGTAATTCGGGCCATTAAAAATCGTTTTGGTGCCGCGAACGAGCTCGGTGTGTTTGCAATGACAGATAGGGGCTTAAAAGAAGTTGCTAATCCGTCAGCCATTTTTTTATCACGTACGTTTAAACCAACGCCAGGTAATGCTGTGATGGTCACCTGGGAGGGCACGCGCCCTATGCTTGTTGAGATTCAAGCGCTTGTTGATGAGTCTCATGGTGGACAGGCACGCCGCGTAACAGCAGGGCTTGAGCATAATCGGATTGCTATTTTACTCGCTGTACTCCATCGCCATGGCGGCATTGTGACGTTTGATCAAGATGTATTTATTAATGTTGTGGGTGGCATTAAAGTGGCTGAAACCGGCAGTGATTTAGCGTTGATTGCAGCGGTTGTATCGAGTTTGCGTGATAAAATTTTTGATAAAGATACCGTGATTTTTGGTGAGGTTGGACTAGCAGGTGAAATAAGACCGGTGCAAAGTGGGCAAGAAAGGCTTAAAGAAGCTGAAAAACATGGGTTTAAACGCGCGATTGTGCCTGAAGCTAATGCACCTAAGAAAAAGCTTGGTATAGAAGTTTTAGTCGTTAAAAACATTCAAGATGTATTGCGTTATATTTAAAGTAACGTATTTTGAATGAAGTACTAAAATATGGTACCATATTTGATATGAAAGCTAAACATCAAAAAGTGCTAAAAAGCATATTTGAAACACCTGTAAATTCTTCTATCGTTTGGAAAGATATAGAGTCTTTGCTTCTTAATTTAGGAGCTGAAATATCAGAAGGTAGAGGGTCACGTGTTCGTGTGGCACTTAACGGTGTCCGAGCAGTTTTTCATCGGCCACATCCTAAAAAAGAAACAGATAAGGGTGCGGTTGTCTCTGTAAGACGTTTATTAACAGAAGCGGGGGTTAAGCCATGTTAAATTATCAAGGATATATAGGTCATGTTGAGTTTGATGATGAGCATGAAATTTTTTCAGGTTCTGTGATTAATACAAAAGATGTGATTACTTTTCAAGCTGATACAGTACATGACTTAAAGCAAGCATTTATTGATTCAGTGAAAGATTATTTGGATTTTTGTAAAGAAAGAAATGAAAGTCCTGAAAAGCCCTTTTCAGGTAAGTTTAATTTAAGAATTTCGCCTGAACTTCATCGAGAAGCTTATGTGGCAGCTAAAGATTCTGGCATGAGTTTGAATGCTTGGGTATGTGATGTTTTAAAGCACGCTGTTTAAATTTACAGGACCCTTAAATATGTTTTAGCTAGTATAAGCAGATGGTTAGGTGTGATATGCTTGATGTTTATTTTTTCTGATAAGGCAAACGGTTTTTTCTATGGTTGATTCTATCGAAGAAGTAACACGCGTTAGTATTGAGGACGAGATTAAGCAGTCCTATCTTGATTATGCAATGAGTGTGATTGTTGGGCGTGCCTTGCCCGATGTGCGGGACGGCTTGAAACCGGTACACCGACGTGTTCTGTTCGCCATGAACGAGCTGAACAATGATTGGAATAAAGCCTATAAAAAATCGGCCCGTGTGGTTGGTGATGTGATTGGTAAGTATCACCCGCATGGTGATACGGCCGTGTATGACACCATTGTACGTATGGCGCAGCCGTTTTCTCTGCGTTACATGCTGGTTGATGGTCAAGGTAACTTCGGTTCGGTTGATGGCGATTCTGCGGCAGCAATGCGTTATACCGAAATTCGCATGGACAAGATTGCCCACGAAATTC
>JASJHH010000080.1:0-4339 GCA_033791145.1 Legionella sp. | reverse complement strand
AACCACTCACCGGAAAATGCCGTGTGTGTTTGCCGAAAAGAAGACATATCTAACGGTACTTGATTCGAATACAACAATGCCAAATATGCCGAATAAATCACTCGGGCAGCAGCAACGCAAATAACAAAAAATTTGTCTAGTGGCACACGAAAAATCTTAATCATTGAATAACTTCTTCGAATAAAAAAATGAGTCTATCCTAAGCCTCCAGTAAATCAAATAAATTCTCTATTAAAAGAAAAAATAATAATAACTTTGAACGGATAAAACCTGTATTATTCAAAATACAAGCTAAGTAGATATACAAAGTAATTATGAGGCATTTTTTGACTAAAAAAATTTTAGTGCTGGGTGGAAATGGGTTTATAGGATCACATTTAATCGATGCATTACTTGATAAAAAATACATGGTCAGAGTCTTTGATAAAGCATCTAACGCACTATCAAATCATATAGATAATTCCAATTTTGAGATGATAAAAGGTGATTTAACAAATGAAGTTGATATGACTCATGCACTCGCTGATTGTGACATTTGTTTTCATCTCATTTCTACCGTATTACCAAAATCTTCTAATCTAAATCCTGTATTTGATATTGAAACGAACTTAATGGGATCGGTTAAATTATTAAATCTTGCTGTTAAAGCTAATATTAAAAAAATTATTTTTTTGTCCTCAGGTGGTACAGTTTATGGCTTGCCTATGCAATTACCTATCGATGAAAATCATCCAACCAATCCCTTATGCTCTTATGGTATTACTAAACTTGCTTTTGAAAAATATTTACATTTATATCACCAACTATACGGATTAGATTACACGATATTACGACTTGCCAATCCCTTTGGCGAACGGCAGCGAACAGAAGCTTCTCAAGGCGCCGTTGCTGTATTTTTAGGGAAAGCACTGCGAAAAGAAAAAATAGAAATCTGGGGCGATGGCTCGATTATCCGTGACTATATTCATATATCAGATGTCGTGAATGCCATGCTTCGCGCAATACCATATGAAAACGCTCAGCGTATACTCAATATTGGTTCCGGTCACGGACTTAGTCTCAACGAAATACTCGATAATATTGAATTGGTCACTGGAAATAAACTAGTCCGTGCTTATACTGATACACGAAAATTTGATGTCCCAATCAATATACTTAACTCAAGCCGCGCAAAAAAAGCTTTAGACTGGACACCAGCGCTTTCATTTAAAGAAGGCCTTATACGAATGGCCGATAGTTTAAAAGGTACACCATGAATCGTATTGCTTTCTATGTATTTTTTGAAAAAAAAGGGATTGTTAGAGACTATGTAACCTGTTATTTACAGGGACTACAGACAATAGTATCCAAAATTATTGTCATCGTTAATGGTGAGTTATCAACAGATGGTCGAGAGAAACTCAATCAAATTCATCATCTCGAGATTATTATCAATAAAAATACAACAAATAATTTGTGGGCCTACAAAGCAGGATTAGAGGCGCAGGAAAAACAGCTTTCTGTTTATGATGAAATTATTTTAACCAACAGCTCCTGCTATGGCCCTATTTATCCATTAAACACAATGTTTGATAAAATGGCTATGACGGACTGCGATTTTTGGGGACTAACGCATTGTTCTGACAATCAAGAAAACAATCAAGCGACTTGGCTTCAATCTGATTTTATCGTCTGCCGAAAAAATATTTTTTTATCTGATCACTGGAAAAGTAACTGGGATAAAGGTTTTACCGCATACTTTGCCAATTTAGGATATCAATATACAGCTTATTGCGAAAAATCATCTGATCATCATGATATAACAACCGAGGCACCCGATAAATTAATCATCGAGCACCAATGCCCAATTCTTCCTAAACAAACCTTTGGTGCTGAATACAATACATTTTTGCATACTGGCAGAGGCAGTGCATCAAAAAAAACGTTCGACTATATTCAACAGCATAACCTTTATAATATAAATTATATTTTAGATGATCTATTGGCGACAGAACATTATGCACACATCAAAAATTGCCTACATTTAAATTATTTCTTACCATCAAATACCCCATCAAATAACATCATTACTTCATCTTCTGTACGACCAAAAATTGCAGTCTGTTTTCATGTTTACTACGAAGACTTACTCCCTAATTGTTTTTCTTATATTAAAGCCATGCCTGATGATGCAGATATCTATATTACGACTTCTAAATCAGAGCTGCTCCCATTAATTGCACAGCAATGTACTATACATCATCTTGAAAGCGCCGATGTGAAATTAATTTCAGCGCGAGGACGCTCTGAAAGTGCCTTTTTAGTGGCATGCAGCACATTTATATTTAATTATGATTATGTGTGTGTTGCACATGATAAACGCAGCCCTTACCATAAACCAACCGTTATTGGTTTAGAGTTTGGGCGCCATAACCTTGATGCGCTACTAAAAACAAAACAATATATTAAAAATATAATCAACGTCTTTGAGAGCAACCCAAAGCTTGGCTTACTAACGCCTATTCACGTTCTTTTTTCATATTTTCGTGAGGCATACGGTACTGAATGGGGCGATAATTACGAACAGGTTACTAAACTGCTAGATGAACTGAATATTGATGTTCCGATAGATGCTTCAGTGCCACCACTTATGCCTGCTGGAGGCATGTTTTGGTGTAGGCCCACATGCTTAAAAAAATTAATCAACAAACAATGGGACTATACCGATTTTCCAAATGAGCCCCTACCTGTAGATGGATCATTACTCCATGCCATTGAGCGCGCATATCCATTTGTAGCGCAAGACGCAGGCTATTTAACCGGATGTGTTTCAGCAGTAGACGATGCAGAAGCACATTTAACCAATATTTCTTACCTATATCGCCATGCTAAAATAAACGAAAATAAAGTGAAACAAGAATTATACCAACTATCTTTAACCTATAAGCAAAAAATCAAACAGACCATCAAACCCATATGGCAAATGGCTATGTATTATGTAAAACTACCGCTGAAAATACTTTTAGAAGCTTACAAAACTCATGACCCTAGAAAAACCCCATAAAATAAAAGAAGATGCTGCATTTAAAATTTTTTCCGGTTTAAATGCAGAAAAAATCTGTCATGCTTCAAAACATAACAAGCCTTCAAAAGCCGCTGTTATTGCACATTATTATTATGAACCAATCTGGGATGATAGTTTTCTCGACGTACTTGCCTGTGTAACGCATCTAGTTGATTACATCGTTATTGTTACAACGCGAATAGACATGCCAGACTTACCCCATGATTTATCTCATATTGAACTCATCCGACGCCCCAATATTGGATATGATTTTTACAGCTATCGTGTTGGATTAACAAGCCTTCTTAAAAATAATAATAATAATAATAATAGCAATATAAGTGGCGTATTTATTTTAAACTCAAGTTTTATCCTCCTCAATACCAAGCGCTTTTTAAACACACTGGCTTCAATGTGTGATGACAATAAAAAAACAGCGATACGAGCGGTGACGGCCTCATCACAAATTGCATGGCACCTACAGTCATATCTGCTTTATTTTGATATAAAAAAACTACCACCCAACTGGTTACAACATTTTTTTGAGTCAGTGCAACCCGCTAACTCAAAAAACGAATTGATTGTAGCCTGTGAAATAGGACTGGGACAGGCTATTGCTAAACAAAAAATTGCAACCAAAGTACTATTCAAACCCTCTTTGTCCGCGCGCTATCAAGGGACATTAGCCTGGATAAAAAAAGGACTGAACTCTCCTGAACGATTCCATGTACTCAAACCCAAAACATGGAAGAATTTAGGCGGAATCAATTGGGGGCATTTTGCAGCCCACGACATCGCGGAACAATTTGGACTCATTAAAGCAGAAGTCCTTTGTGCTAACCCCATTAAGCTCCCTTTAGATGGCATCATGGACCATTGTGAGCCTGAACGTCTTAAGCGCATAACAAAAACAGCTGACAATATAAAAAAACACCTCGCGCACCAAAAAAGATTAAGAAAATCAAAAACTTCCGAAGGTTTTAAATATCAATTATTCGAGTCTAAAACGGCTCGAAAACAAGATACAAAAATTGCTGTTATTGTGCATCTATATTATCTGGATTTATTAGAAGAAATTTTAAACTATCTCAAAAACATCCAAGAGCCGTTTGATTTGTATATCACAACACCTTTTGAAGCAGATATACGACATATTTTTAATATTTTAGATGCACACAATCAAAGTGTCACTATTATGCTAATAGAAAACCGTGGCCGAGATATTGCGCCTTTTATTGCTTTATACCAATCAGAATTACTGAGTAGTTATAGTGCAATTCTAAAATTGCACTCCAA
>JASJHH010000079.1:0-6647 GCA_033791145.1 Legionella sp. | reverse complement strand
CTTGCTCTGTATGGTCATCAAACATCGACTCGGCATTGCCGTGGTCTGCTGTAATAAGCAATTGGCCGTGTACGGGTTTCAGTGCTTCCCCAATGGTATGCATGGCCTTATCAAGGCATGCAATGGCTTCACAGGTTGCATTGAAATCCCCTGTATGGCCAACCATGTCTGCATTAGCATAATTACAAATAATGACATCATGTGTTTGGTTTTGAATGGCCTCACAAATGATTTTTGTGATGCTTGGTGCGCTCATACTAGGTGTTAAATTATAGGTCGCGACCTTGGGTGAGGGGATGAGTATGCGTTCTTCTCCTGGAAAAGGTTTTTCTATGCCGCCATTTAGAAAGAAAGTGACATGGGCATATTTTTCAGTTTCAGCAACACGTAATTGGCGTAAATTATTTTTTGCTAATATTTCACCGAGCGTTTCTTGTAATGTAATCGGAGGAAATAGCGCTTGTGTATCTAAAAAATCTGCATAGTGTGTCATGCTGATAAAAGCGCTGAGTGTTGGGAGATGTGTTCTCGAAAAGGCATTAAATGATTTTGAAGTGAGCGCCTCTGTGAGTTGTCTTGTTCTGTCAGCACGAAAATTGAAAAAAAAGATAGCATCGTTATTTTGAATGGGTTTTGCGTCGCCTATTTGTGTTGCGGGAATAAATTCATCAAAAATATTTTTTTGATAATAAAATTGAATTGCAGTTTCAGGGGTTTTAAATTTTGATTGTGTTTTACCTGTTGTCAGTAAGTGATAAACAGGTTCAATTCGCTCCCATCGTTTGTCGCGATCAAGTGCATAATACCGGCCAGTAATCGAAGTAATTTTAATGTTAGGGGTATGTTTTAGGATTGCTTCTAAGCGGTGAATGCTTTTGAGTGCGCTTTTTGGGGGGGTGTCACGACCATCAAGAAAAAGATGCAGTGCAATGTTTTCAAAGTGCTGTTCTTTGCAAATATTTAAGATAGCAAATAAATGCGCTTCGTGGCTATGAACACCGCCAGGTGAAAGTAATCCCATGAGGTGCAGCGTATGATTATTTTTTTTTAATTGTTCAATGGTTTTGATTAAAATAGGATTTTGGTCAAACTCATGGTTTGAAATAGACTGATTAATACGGGTAAAGTCTTGCGGAATCATGCGACCTGCACCGATGTGCATGTGACCGACTTCGGAATTTCCCATTTGTGTCGAAGGTAAGCCAACGGGGTCTCCAGAGGCTTTAAGTAACGTATGCGGGTTGTTTTTCCACCATGTATCCCATTGCGGGGTATGGGCTTTTGCGATGGCATTGTGCTTTGTTTCTTTGGCGTAACCAAAGCCATCGAGAATCATAAAAACCAAAGGGGGGCGCTTTAACATATTAGGACTTAATTTTTTAAGATAAAGAGGTTAGACTATAGGCCATTTTTTTCAATGGATGAAGTGTCTTGAAGCAAAAAACACCACAGCATGTTGCAATTGTAATGGATGGCAACGGACGTTGGGCTGAAGCGCAAGGTTTACCACGTGTAGCAGGGCATCGTGCAGGCGTTGAAGCGATACGAAATATCGTTGAAGCCTGTCCTGAAAAAAATATTTCGGTTTTAAGTGTTTTTGCCTTTGGCCAAGATAATTGGGCGCGCCCAGAAAAAGAAGTTAATTTTTTGATGGCATTATTTTTAGAATCTCTTCAGCGTGAAATAACAGAGTTGCATGAAAAAGGGGTTCGTTTAAGAGTTATCGGAGAGCGGCAAGGATTGGATGACGCACTGAAAACTTTAATACAATCGGTTGAATCGCTCACAGAAAACAATCAAACGCTACATTTAAATATTATGATGAATTACAGTGGTCGCTGGGATATCATGCAGGCGACCCGTCAATTAGCGCATCAGGTGCAATCAGGCGAGGTGCAGCCAGACGATATTGATGAAGCCCTTTTTTCTGGTATGCTTTCGACGGCTGCGTTTCCTGAGCCTGACATGCTCATTAGAACGAGTGGCGAGCTGCGAATCAGTAACTTTTTTTTATGGCAACTCGCTTATGCTGAGCTTTATTTTACACCGGTTGCGTGGCCTGAATTTACAAAAGCTGAATTTGATAAAGCACTGGATTGGTTTGCTTCACGCGAGCGGCGTTATGGCAAAACATCTCAACAAATCGTAGAGGAATAAAATGCTTAAAAAAAGACTCATAACAGCCGCAATTTTGGTGCCCTTGCTTTTGTTTTCTATTCTGTATGCGCATCCGTATGTATTGCTCGGATTACTTTTATTTGTATTAGGCCTTGCGGCCTATGAGTGGCAGTATTTAATTCCACTGGTCACATATTATCAGCAGGGGCTTTTTTGGGGGCTTTTGGTGTTGAGTGCATTGCTTTGTTATGTATGGTTTTCAGCATGGCTTAGTCTCGGGTTATTGCTTTGGATTGCCGTTATATTAGCTGTTATAACGTATCCTGCCTCTCAGCGCATGTGGGGTTCTCCCTGGATTGTTGCTTTTTTAGGGTGTGTGTTTTTGCCTTTAATCGGGGTTTCAGCGCTTGGCCTTTATCAGCAGCCACATGGTGCTGGATTAATTATTTATGTATTCGCTTTGGTGAGTGTTTCAGATTCAGGGGCTTATTTTGTAGGTAAGTTTGTCGGTAAACATGCACTCATTCCAAAGGTGAGTTCGGGCAAGACGATTGAAGGCGCTATAGGTGGTTTGTTGCTGCCTTTAGGGGTTGCTTTTGTTGGTGCATGGATGTGGCCACCTCAAAATAAAATCATGTGGTTTGGATTGGCTTTGGTGACGGTTGTGATATCTATGTTTGGTGATTTGGCCATTAGTATGTTAAAACGCAGGCAGCATTTAAAAGATACGGGGTCTATTTTACCCGGACATGGAGGTGTGCTTGACCGATTGGATAGTTTGCTTGCTGCATTGCCTTGGTTTTGCGCAGGATATTTTTATTTATTGCCCGAGTTGTCATGAATAATATTAAAAAAAATAAAAAAAGAACGCATCAAGTCATTATGATGTGGTGTTCTTGTCTCTTGTTTTTATCGGCTTTTGCGCTTGAAGCGGCGTCGACGTATCGTTTTGTAGTGCGTGATATTAAAATCACAGGCTTGCAACGCGTGAGTACGGGAACGGTTTTAAATTATCTGCCCGTTCAGGTTGGAGAGGAAATTGGATCTGAAGCGACGCCACGTATTATTCGTGCTTTGTATGATACGGGTTTCTTTCAGTCAGTGGTGCTTGAGCGTGAAGGCAATACTTTAATTATAGGCGTGGTTGAGCGGGCAACCGTTGGCTCGGTTTCTGTCAAAGGAAACAAAGAAATCCCGAGCGATAAAATGAAAGATATTCTAAAAGAGTTAGGGCTTGTTAAAGGCCGCGTTTTTCAGCGTGCTTCACTTGAGCGGCTCGAGAAAGAAATGAAAATAGCATACAATGCGCGTGGAAAATACAATGCACGCATTGAATCAAAAGTCACACCACTGGCTGAAAATCGTGTGGATATCCAAGTTCATATTTCAGAAGGGCGTGTTTCGCGCATCAAAGAAGTCAAAATTGTTGGCAATCATGATTTTACTGAAGCAGAATTAAAATCACAAATTTCACTTGCAGGCCGCACGGCATTTACTTATTTTACAAAAAAAGATCAATATTCAAAAACGGCAATGGATGCCTCGGTTGAGGCATTGCGATCGTTTTATTTGAATCGAGGGTATTTAAAATTTACTTTGGTGTCTTCACAAGTATTACTCTCACCTGATAAAAAAGATGTATTTATCCACATTCATATTGAAGAAGGGCCGCAGTATCATTTTTCAGGATATGCTTTTTCAGGACAGACGATTTTATCAAAAGAAAAACTCAATGAGTTAGTTGATGTGAAATCAGGTGATGTATTTTCACGTAAAAAAGTAACAGAAAGTATTTCAGCCATTAGCTTAGCTTTAGGTGACTTAGGGTACGGTTTTCCTGCAATTAATGCAGATCCGCGTCTTAATGAGCGTGATAAAACAGTATTTATTACATTTATGATTGACCCTGGGCGTCATGTTTATGTGCGTCGTATTAACTTTCATGGAAATACAAAAACGGGTGACTATGTGCTTCGTAACATGATGCACCAGGACGAAGGCGGGTTGTTGTCATTGCATCATATTAAAGAGTCTGAACGGCAATTACGCTTATTAAATTATATTAAAGATATTAATATTAAAACCACGCCGGTGCCTAAAGCGAATAACTTGGTTGATTTAGATGTGGCGCTTGAAGAGACGCCATCAGCAGAAGCCAGTATGTCGGCAGGTTATGGTACGACAGGGCCGCAAGTGAATGCCTCTGTAAACCAATATAACTTTATGGGAACAGGTCGAACGGTTGGCTTTACGTTTAACTGGACCTATTGGGGGCTTGATTTAGCAGCTAATTATTATAATCCGTTTTATACCAACACAGGGGTTGGTCGTGGTAGTACTTTTTATTATCAAAAAGTTGATCCGCGTAAATTAGATGTGAGTCAGTATAGTGCTGATAGATTTGGTGGTGATATTAATTATAATATTTTGCTGAGTGAGCGCAGTAGCTTGCAATTTGGCTATGGTTATCAAGGTTTAAATATTAAAAGCACGGGAAATTTGTCACAAATTAGAGCTTTTCAACAGTTGTATGGCTTTGATTTTTATCAGGTTCGTTTAAGTGGTGGTTGGAATAAAAATACGTATGATCAAATGCCTTATCCAGGCAAAGGGATTAATCAGCAAGCAACAGCATTAGTCGCTTTGCCTGCAACGTCTCGTTCGTTTGAATATTTTAAATTTGGCTATCAAGCACACATGTATAAGCCGTTAATCAAAGGATTTATCTCAAGCCTTATGGCAAATGCGCAATATGGTAATCAGTTTAACAGCACAGGTCTGCCGTTTTATGAAAACTATTTTGCTGGAGGTATAGCCATGCCAGGGCAGGTCCGTGGGTATGAAAGTTATTCGCTAGGGCCAAGAGACAGTAACGGCACCGCAATTGGCGCGAATCTCTTATTAAACGGCAGTGCAGGACTTGTATTACCGTATCCATTGAGCCGTGAAAACTTCAGAACGACTTTGTTTGTTGATGCAGGGAACGTATTTGTTGCAGGCACACCCGTAGCATTAGCAGGGAGCGTTCAAGGTCCGATGCGTTTTTCTGCAGGTGCTTCGTTTGAATGGCGTTCACCGTTTGGGCCATTGGTGTTTAGTGTGGCACAACCATTGAACAAACAGCCACTTGATCAAGTACAGCCATTCCAGTTTACTGTGGCGTCAGGATTTTAAGGTGAATTTTAGATATATCGTAACTTATTTATAAGTATGCTAGCATCATGCCGGTCTTATATAAGGCTTGGATGCATTTAAATTATTTTTTAAACAAGGGGTGAACACATGAAACGATTAAGTGGTGTATTATTGGCATTGTTTTTTTCTGTAGGGGCTGTCAATGCTTTTGCCGATGCAGGAAAAATAGCGGTCGTTGATTTGCAAAAAATCATGCAAACTTCAGATGAAATGAAAACAATTCAAACAAAATTAGAACAAACTTTTAAACCGCGTCGTGATAAACTCATGGGAATGGAAGCTGATTTAAAAACAGACATGGATGCATTTAAACGCGATAGTGCAGTCATGAATCAAGCGAAACGTAAAGAAGCTGAAGAAAAAATCATCGCAACACAACAGCAGTTTGAGCGTGAAGGTCAACAATATCAACAAGAACTCAGTGCTGCAAATAACCAAGCGATGGAGGAATTTTATAATAAAATTCGATCCGCTGTCTCAAAAGTAGCCGCTGAGAAAAAATACGATCTAGTACTTCAAAAAGACGCAGCTCCGTTTAGTGCTGCGCAATTGGATGTGACAGAGCAAGTGATTACAGCTGTACGTAATGCTGCTAAATCATAATTTAAATTAAGGATTTCCTATGACCTCTGAAGTTGATATCAATGCGATTATTCAATCATTACCGCATCGTTATCCCTTGTTGCTTGTGGATAGAGTGCTTGACTATAAGCCCTATGATTACTTGACTGCCATTAAAAACGTGACAGTCAACGAGCCTTGTTTTCAGGGGCATTTCCCAGGAAATCCAATTATGCCGGGTGTGTTGATGCTTGAAGCATTAGCACAAGCGGGTGGGCTTTTGTCTAATTTATCGAGAACCCCTGCTGAAGGGCACGAATTTCTTTATTTTTTTGCAAGTATAGATAATGTAAAATTTAAGCGAATGGTGACACCGGGCGATCAACTTAAATTGCATGTAACACTGACCAATCAAAGACGTGATTTTTGGCGTATTCATGCTGAAGCGCATGTCGGTGATCAATTAGCTTGCTCGGCTGATTTAATGAGTGCTTCAAAAGAAGTTAAAAAGGAAGCAAAAGCATGATAAGTGAACAAGCGCTGATTGACCCATCTGCAAAATTAGCAGCGGGGGTAACAGTCGGGCCTGGCACAATTATTGGGGCCGATGTTGAAATCGGTGAAAATACTTGGATTGGCCCACATGTGGTCATTCAAGGGCCAACATCAATTGGAAAAAATAATAAAATTTTTCAATTTTCATCCGTCGGTGATGCGCCACAAGATATAACCTATCAGGGTGAGCCAACACGCCTTGAAATTGGTGATAATAA
>JASJHH010000078.1:0-3256 GCA_033791145.1 Legionella sp. | reverse complement strand
CCTTACTCACCTGACTTGAATCCTATCGAAAAGGTTTGGGCTAATTTCAAGAGAAATCTCAGACGTATAATTAAGAAATGCGATAAATTTAGGGAGGCTATCACCCAGGCAATCAGGAAAACTTTACCGTGTTAGCTATAGTTCGTTCTATTTCCTATACCAACAGATGTAAATGAAAATGAAGGCGTTTGAAAAACGCGCGTTCTTTCCCCTCTAGGTAAGAAGTTATGATCGCCTAAATAAGTAGCACCTACAACAGGCACGTCTGCAATTGGTATACCTGCAACGGGTTCCTGATTAGACTGCGATGCATAGAAAGCTCGAATAAGTTGATCTTGCGTTGATTTATCTAGTGCTTGGAGCGCGTTTTTAGCGATTGGGGTAGAAAACATTTGCTCTACCGTAACGCCTTCTTTTTTATTCATTAATGCATTAACTAAATAATAAACACTCGCATTTGAATTTGTATTTGACGCTGGCATGATGCACTCCGTTAAATCATAAATTTGAGGGCATTATACAGCAACAACTTAACTAGGTCAATAATTGAACATGTGCCGCAATTCAACTACTGAACATAATAGACAAAATATTCAAAATATTATCTGGCGTTTTTCCATCCAAACAACCTAATTTCTTAAGAATACGAGCGCGGTCAATTGCACGCAATTGATCGAGTGCTACTTGCCCCTCTCTATTCTGAAAAGTGGTTATCACTCTCGTTGGGAACGATTCACGAATTGTACTCGTTAAAGGCGCAATGATAACCGTTTTTAAACGACTAAAATTCATCGAGTCAGGAGATATAATCACGGCAGGTCTTGTTTTTTGCATTTCAGAGCCAATGCTTGGGTCCAGGGTAACTAAGTAGACATCAAATCTTTTTATTTTTACCATGTCCAATCATCTTCATCAAATTCATTTGATATGTGCGTGATAGCAGCCTCGTCATCTGCGTCTGCAATTGCATTAAACTGCTCTGTCCAGCCTGTTTGCTTATCTTGCGTGGGATTTAGCACAAGTGCACCTTGCTCATTAATCGAAATATCTAAGCTTTCACCTGGCTCTAAATGCGCTTCTTTTAAAACAGAAACAGGAATACGAACACCAACTGAATTCCCCCATTTTTTAAGCGTTACAGTAGGCATTTTCAACCCCAATAAGTTACACTTACAATAATTATACTGTGTATAACTTATTGAATCAACTTAATGCCTTTTGATTTTTGCTTTCTCAAGTAATTGGTTCACATATAAATCATAATCAATTGCGCCATAGTTAGCGCCGATTTGCTGTGCAATACTCGCCAGTTGCTCTGAATCAAGCTGGCTTAGTTTACCATCGATAATTTGTGTTAATTCAACCACAACATAACCTTTATCACCATCGAGCGCTAAGCCTGCGCGTCGTTTTGCATCAGATAAACCAAATGCTACGCGATTCACCTCGCTAGGCGCAAGGCTTGAGTCACGTGTTGCTTGTGTGACTGTTTGCCAAGTTAAGTGATGCACTAAAAACGGTGCGCTATCTAGTGATTTAGCCTGATTGACATGTAATAAACTTTCACCTAATTGAGCTGCTTTTTCTTGTGCTTTTGCGTGAC
Source organism: Legionella sp. (assembly GCA_033791145.1). Lineage (GTDB taxonomy): Bacteria > Pseudomonadota > Gammaproteobacteria > Legionellales > Legionellaceae > JAALKW01. Next base: position 1,653 of record JASJHH010000078.1, on the reverse strand, counting down.
GTAGATGATTTTTAATGTCAGATGTAACCGCTTTTAGTGCTTTTTGTTTTGCCGCAACATGTTCTCGCACACGGACCACAATCACCGTATCTTCGTCGAGTTGAATCGGCGCACTGTTATTGCCAAGCTCTAACACATCATGGCTAAATGCCGCTTTAATCACATCGGATGATTTTGTAATCGGTGTATTGCCGCCCTCACGTGTAAAAGGTGTTGTTTTCTCAAGCGGTAGATGCAAACTTTCAGAAACGCTTTCCAATGAATCAGGTGTTTGGTAGCTCTGATCCGTTAATGCTTCAAGTAAGCGTGCATATTCTGTTTGTGCATGCGACGCTAACCAATGCGCTCGTACATCAGCTTTTACTGCATCAAATTTATTAATTTTTGAAGGCTCATAAGCAAGCAGTTGAAAGACTTCATAACCGCTATCTGTTTTGATGGGTCCTGATAGGTCACCGGCTGTTGTGAGTTGGATTAATTCAGCATCTAGTGCTGACTCACCTGCCACAATCCAAGGTAAAACACCTACTTTCGTTGTAGCGGGTTTTTTAAGTGCTGTTTTTTTTGCGTCTTGCTCGAAATCCTGAGGTTTAGCTTTTGATGCCTTATAGAAGGCCTCTGCACGCACGCTCACGGCTTCTTTTTCTGCTTTTGATGCATCTTCAGCGACTTCAAACAAAATATGCCGTACGTACCATCTCGCAGGTGCCATATAATTATTTTGATTGTTGTCATAATAGGTTTTTAAAGCCGCATCCGTTGGTTTAAATGTCGCCTGAATACTTGGCATAGAGAGCTGTATCACATCAAGGCTTACCGCTTCAGGCGCTAAAAATTCATTTGCATGCGCATCGTAATACGCTTTAATTTCAGCAGCTGAGACTTTTGTTGCATCAAAAAATGCATTGGTTGGAATCCGCACATAACGATAGTCACGTGTTTGCCCGTATAATTTTACAAATTGCTCGATTTCTTTAGGTAAAGCAAAAGCTGTTCCCATAAATGCAAAACGCTGCTGATTCAGTAACATGCCTTGACGCACTTCATCTTGGAAAGTTTTTGTTGTAAATAAGGCATTATTTAGTGTTTGCTGATATTTTTCAGAAGAAAACTGCCCATTTTGTTGAAACTGCGGAATTTGAAAAATAGCCATGTTCGCTTGAGAAGCGTTTAAATCAAATCCATAACGGTGCGCCGCATGCGTATTAACTTCTGTTGCAATCATGTCATTTAGAATTTGATGTTTAAGCGCTTTTTCATCACCATCTGTCATGCCTGAGGCTTCTTGTGCTTGGCGCATACGGCGATATTGAAGCTCGAATGCTTGCTTTGAAATTGTCTGTCCATCAATTTCAGCTGCAACAGCTGTCGCGTGATGTGCCTGAAGAAAGGAATCAACGCCAAATAACATGAATGTTAATGCAACCACGCCGATAATTGTCCATGCGATGACGCCTTGAATCCGTTCATTGAATTTTTGCAACATGTCAGATTTTCCATCTTAAAAAAAACGCGCCCAAAGGCGCGCAATATTGGCGGAGTGGACGGGATTCGAACCCGCGACCCCCGGCGTGACAGGCCGGTATTCTAACCAACTGAACTACCACTCCTTTTCATGGTGGGTGCTGCAGGGATCGAACCTGCGACCCTCGC
>JASJHH010000077.1:0-4801 GCA_033791145.1 Legionella sp. | reverse complement strand
TTAGGTGATAAAGCCAATGACTCAGAAACAAGGGAAAGCGCTTTTCTATCATCGCCTCTTGTAAGCTCCGCACTTATTAACGCAACTCGCGTTTTTTTGGACCATGGGTTATGCGTCAAAATTTCGGAAAACTCACGTATTCCATATTGATATTTTTTTTGATAAATATAAATTTTTCCTAGTATCAATCGAACCTCTTGATCAGATGGATTTTGGAGTAACATTTTTTGAGCTAATGTTTCTGCGCGGCTATAATTTTTTTGTTGAATCGCTTTGTTGACTAACATTAATTGATGTTGGTATAAAGCCTGCTTTAATTCCGTAAACATGGTTTTTATACGTAAGTCATGAGGATTTTTTTGTTTTAGGTTGTGTAGTAAGTGAGCCGCTTCTTTATATTTTTTCTCTGCTATCGCAATGCGAATTAAGCCTAAGGTTGCATCTACGTAATGAGGTGCAATAACTAAAACATGATTGAAGTAGGTGGTTGCAACATCAAAGTCTTGTTTCTGGTAATAAAGCAAACCTAAGAATAGTAAAACGTCAGCATCTTTGGAATATATCTTTAAATAGTGTTTGCCTAATGCAATTGCACGCGCAACTTCACCTTTTTCTCGTAGACGCTTAATTTCAGGTAAAGGGTTCGCTATTTTAGGTTTTAATGAAGCAATAGGAGTCAAATAAGAGGATTTCGGCAATACTGCTTGTGATTGCATCGCTTGTAATTGTTGTTTCAATGTCTGTAGACGTATATCACGAGGTGATTGTTGTTCTGCTTTTTTTATTAATTGTTCTGCTTCCACATCGTTTTTTTGTGCTAATGCAAGGCGAATAAGGCCTAATTGTGCATCAAGGTAGTCTGGTGAGTGTGTCAGTGCCTGATTTAAATAAAGCCTTGCTTCAGGAAAATTTTTCTTCTGATAAGCAATTAATCCCATTAATAATAAAATATCAGCATCTTTTGGATATACGCTTAAATAGTGTTCGCCTAATGTGACTGCAAGGTTAACCTCACCTTTTTTTCGTAGTTGTTGCATTTCAGGTAAGGGATTGGTCATTTTCAAATAAGAAGGTTTTGTAAATGTTGCTTGCGGTCGCATCGCTTGTAATTGTTGTTTCAATGTCTGTAGACGTATATTACGAGGTGATTTTTGTTCTGCTTTTTCTATTAATCGTATCGCTTCTACATCGTCTTTTTGTGCTAATGCAAGGCGAATAAGGCCTAATTGTGCATCAAGGTAGTCTGGTGAAAGTATAAGCGCCAGATTTAAGTAATGTCTTGCTTCTGGAAATTTTTTTTCTTGGTAATAAATTAATCCTATTAATAATAAAACATCGGCGTCTTTAGGATGAGATTTTAAATGTACTTGGCCTAATTGATGCGCCTCATTAAGGTCATTTGAGCTCCTTAAACGTTGCATATTTTGAAATACGCTTGATGTTGTGTTTTCTGCTAAGGCTAATCCTTGTGCCATCATAAGAACACAAAAGAAGCAGTAAGACCATTGCTTTATCATTCTTTAAGAAGGCCTTTTCTGGTTATAAAAACTACCAATTTAGAAGCTTATCATATTTGATTGAATAAGTTTTATAAGTTCCAATATAGCAGATGAGTATCTGGTGTGTGTTTATCAATAAACAAATTAGGTAAGTCCATAATAATGGCTTTCTTTTTACAACATGTTGTAAACTTTTTAAATCCTAGGTCTCGATAAAAATCATGCCCAACGGCAATAATAGCGACGGATAAATCTTTGATTTTATCAAAATCATCTAAAGTGAAATCAAGCTTATCTTCTGAATGATCAAGTGGATCATGGACATGACAATTAAAACCTATTTCCTTGAGATTTTTAATTAGTTTTAAAGTAAGGCTGTTACGAATATCCGTAGAGTTTTCTTTATATGATATGCCAAATACACCGACTGAGATATTTTTTAAATTCCATTGGTTTTCGGCCAAAAGTTTTAAGAGTGACTGGATGACGAATTTAGGCATACTATCATTCACTTTGCGTGCTGCTAAGATTAATTCAGGCCATACACTGTGTCGTTTGGCTTTGAACGCAAGATAATGTGGATCAATAGAAATACAGTGCCCACCTACTAAACCCGGCTTATAAGGTACGAAATTCCATTTCTTTTTGGCCCCTTCTATAATTTCATGCATATTTAACTCAAGTGCATGCGTAATTTTTGAGAGTTCATTCATGAGTGCAATATTTACATCACGCTGTGTATTTTCTAAGATCTTAATGGCTTCTGCTGTAGGTATATTAGAGACAGTATAAGTATCTTTACAAACTACTTGGTATGTTTCTTTAATAATAGCCAGTGTGGACTCGTTTTGCGCGGAAATAATTTTGGTCATATTTTTTAACGCATGTGCTTTATCACCAGGATTAATTTGTTCCGGAGAATAACCTACATTAAAATCTTTTCCACAAAGAAGATGGCTGTTCTTTTCAAGTATTGGGATACAGACTTCTTCTGTTGCTCCAGGATAAACCGTTGATTCAAAAACGATAATATCATTTTTCTTTAAAATGGATGCCAACATTTCCACAGCTTTTATGAGCGGTGATAATAGTGGTGTTTCATAAAAAAACGCGGGAGTTGGTACAGTAACAATAAAAAAATCAGCTGCTTTAAGCTCCTCGAGCGTATATGTATAACGGATTGAGGCATGGGTAAGCTCATCGCTCATGATCTGTAAATTTTTATCGATATGGTCTTCTAGTTCATTGATACGGTCTGCGTTAATATCATAAGCATAAACCGTAGCGTGTTTACTGAGGGCTATCGCTAACTCTAATCCTATATACCCGATCCCAATCACCGCATAAGTTCGCATAACATGCTCTCCCAATAAGAGCCATTTTTTAAGTAATAATCTTGCATGTTTTAATTGCAGGACATGGATTATAAAAGTTGTTAATTTATTTCTAAAGTGTAGCCTATTTTGGTCAAGTCCAAAAAGTGCTGTAAATTCCCATAAATTCGCTCCATCAGTTCAGTCTATTAATTAAGCACTTTCATGCATTTGTACGACACTCTTTTCGGCCTTATTAGCCCTGTTTTATCTCGTTCCGCGACCCAATCATTTCACTTATTTAAGGTGCAAATATAGATGTTAACAAAGGCCGATACATACTGTAGATGGCTATCAATACCTATCATTGACGAATGCAGGTTTGAAAACGGCAATATCTTATCAGTATAGCCTGGCTAGACGACAAGGTGAGCGTTGACTACCTTCACGTAACTACATGAAAAATATGTAATTTATAAAGTAATCATATGATATGCTAGCAGTTTATAATGAATTCCACCTACCCCTCCCGGGAACCAAAACGATACCGCTGACTCAGCTACCTTTCACGTCATGAAATATCCCAGGATAAGGCAATATCACCCCAATCATACCAAAAAACTGTAATATATAAATAAGTAGTAAAACAACCACAAGGAGATTTAATAGACTCTTAATCATAGGTGCCATGGGAATATAAGCATTAAAAAGGCCGAGCACAATGCCCGATAAAACAATGAGAACAATCAAGCTTAATAAGGTCATCATCAAATCCTTGTGTTCAAAAAAAATTAATGCGCATTCTAAAAATCCTAAAAACCTATTGATATACGCCCAAGAAGTACTAAAACCAAATAAATAACTAAAATCGTTCCAATAATACCGACAGGCCTATATCCCCAACTTCTACTGTGTGGCCACACGGGTAAACCACTGAGTAAAAATAATATTAACAAAACAAGAAGTATCGTGCCTAACGTTATTTTCCTTAAAAATAGATTCACTTCTTGACTATAGACTAATATTATAAATGTCATGGAAATATCAGGTGAGTGAACCATTTAAAAATTCAAGTCTCCAAATCGCGATGGCTCATATTTCAAACACAAATTTTTAAACATCCTTCTGCGTCACTGCAGCTATTTTCTCTGCAGTGACGCAGATATGCGTTTCAAAATTTTCCACATGAAATCAAACCACTTAACCATCAATATTCAATCACGCAGAACGGGAATGAACAAAATAGTCGCCCTAAATCCTTGCGAAGCAAGCACCCTTTTGATAAATTTTAAAACGAAGCATGACTGATGAGCCAGCGAAATTCTGGTGAAACCTTCGGGTCTTATGCAAAGCCACCATCATTCCCTAACCCAGTGGCCGGGCGTTAGTCGGGAACCTTAAACCATCACCTGATTTCTTCAGGAATCTCTGTAATCAGTCAGAGCAAATTCTACTGGAATTTGAACCTCACAATACAAACCTGTATTGACCCTAAGCGCTTAGCGATGTTGTTTTGCTATGCATTTTTTTCATTTAAATCTAAGGAGAAAACCAACCCAAAAACCGTTGTTTGATGTTTACGACTGATTTGCCGCTGTGAGCCTTGTGGCGTAAGCCAAGTATCACCTTTGAGTGAACTGCTCAATCAACACTTAACACGTCAGGGCAAACATTTTTAAAGGCTTAACTTATGCGAAAAAAATCATTACGACAAACAGCCAATCATTACATTCAAAACAATCGCTCCGGCTGTTTGCGTGATAAAAAACAACGTCGTTATATTATTTACAAACTCATCGACGATTTATTTTATCTTGGCAATACCCCTTCAACCTGGGACGCCCTACCCCATGAACACTTTCATAAACTTATCGCGCTTTGGCAAAAGAAAAAAATAAAATCCTCTACCATTATGAATCACATGGTCATCATCCGAACTTTTCTGATGAGCCTTGGATACGACACCAGCATGCTCGGAAATCAAAATTT
>JASJHH010000076.1:0-8460 GCA_033791145.1 Legionella sp. | reverse complement strand
AATATTATCAAATTTTAGAAGATAGTTTTTTAGGTTTTTCTGTTTTACCGTGGAGGCATTCTGTTAAACGAAAAGCTGTAGCAACGGCGCGCTTTTATTATTTTGATACCGGGGTAAAAAATAGACTTGCTGGGATAGATGCTATTCCTGAAAAAACGGATTTGTTTGGTCAAGCATTTGAGCACTTTATTGCGATGGAGCTTCGTGCTTATCTAAGTTATTTTAGAAAGAAATTGTCGTTATGTTTTTGGCGAACATCTGATGGGCAAGAGGTAGATTTTATTATTGGTGATCAGGTAGCAATTGAAGTGAAAGCCTCAGAAAAAATATCATCGAAGCATTTAAAAGGTTTACGTTATTTAATGGAAGAAAAGAAAATAGAAAAATATTATATGGTTAGCCAAGATCCAATAGCACTAAAAGAAGAGGGTATATATATTCTTCCTTGGGAAGGTTTTCTTACACGTCTTTGGCATGGCGAAGTAATTTAAAACAAAATTGACTCACTCCCCACGCCCTGCGCTCGCAACCACGTATTTGTACTCAGTTACAACATTGGCAAAGTCCAGGTTAGACAAACAGCATTAATTGCGCTAATATTAATCTGTATGATTATTTAATGGCTGCTTATATGCTTGGTGCGAAGTATGACTATAGATCAAATAAAATTGAGTGCTTTATACGCAGATCTTAAAGTTTCTGATATACCAACCGTGAAAAAAGTTACAGATAAGATAAAATTAATCACAGAAGAGATGAAATCCCCACTGTTGTCAGATAAAGCGCGAGCAGAACTAAATGCGTCTCGTTTTAGCTATTTGCATGTTATCTATATTTTAAAGAGGAAAGACAATCAAGAACAAAAGTTAGAGCAGCTATCTCAATATGATGAGCCAGAGCTTATTAAAAAAAGTTTTTTTGAAGAAATTAACCTTACTTCTTCCGATAAAACACTTGTGGATTTAGATGCCTATTGGTTATTGGGGACTCACGATATAATTGATTTGAAATATTTAACAGGTGGCGGGAAGGCAGAGAAAAAAAAGAATACACTTAGATCTGCTAAGGACTGGCTTGGTGATTTGGCTTCGCTAGAGAAGGATAGATCAGAGGAGACATTTGGGGATAATAGTAATAAGAGTTATTTAAAATACGCCGAAGAAGCGCTTTTTTTCAACGCACTTCGATTAAAGGTGTTGAGCTGGGACGATTTTTTAAAATTAGACTTAGATAATTTTGATGCGTTCATTAAAGAAGACTCTAGCTTTAGAAAAGTTGTAGTGGGACGAATGTGTATCGAAAAATTAGAATTTGGTGATACTGATTTTTGGATGAAGTGGATAGCTGTTTTATCAGAAGAGTGTTTACTAAAAGTAACTTCAGAGCCATATTTAAAAGCGTTAGAAACCATGAAAGGAAATGTTGCGTTTGTAGACTTTTGTAAAGCAAAATATGTATTAAAATATGAATCTAACTCAAAAGAAAAATATTGCTTTCATCTAAAAAAATTTTCAGATGAATCAGATGAAGAAGAGAGCAGCGACTTAGGCTACTCTTTTAACCCGTTTGTTGAATTTAAATTAGAACAAAGTGGGTTGAATGCAAAGCTTGAAGAGGTTAAAACAAAAAAAGATAACTTAACCGGAGAAGCAAAAACAGCTGCTGAAAAATTAGTGACTCAATTAACAGAAGCGAGAGAAACTTATTTGGCATCTGGTGAACCATTGAAAACAGAAGATAAATTTATTGAATCTTGTTGTGATGCGATTCAACTTGCCCAACTTAAACTTGAAAAGCAACAAGGTTGGAAGCAAATATTACTAGATCTAGTCAATATCCTCCTTGTTTTACCTGCATTGTATTATCATGATCGTTATCGATTTTTTAGAACAGAAGAAACAAAGGCAATGGAAATAATCAATCCATTAGATAAAGGCTTAGATGCGTTTCGGCCGGGTAATAGCAGCGATAAAAAATAATTTTAATTATATATTCAACACGCCCTAGATTTTATTAATAATTGCATCAAAATTCCAAATGGCATATTTGATGGCTGATGTATCAACACCTGTCGGAATGATGCCTGGAATAAGTTGATTTAAAGTAGAAAAATTAGTATTGAGTTGCGTATTAAAAGCATTAATTTTAGATAACGTCCAACCAGTCGATCCTAAAAATTCAGGTTCGCCAGAAAAAGTGATATATACGGTCGCGCCATTGGTCTCAACCGTTTCGCTAATGGGTGCGAGCTGCGTCATAAGATAAGCATCATAAGCCGCAGCTAAGACCGAATCTGCCGTGCTTTGATAGGTAAACACATCATTTGCAGGATTAGGGTAGCTTACTGAGTAAAGCGGGGGCTGCTTGTATTTCATCAAGAAATAATAATGTATTTTGAAGGGAAATATCTTCGTGATAAACAGCACTTAAATTTAATAAAATCTGTTTGGGGTCGTTAGAATCAAATAAATTCGTCAGCGAAGGATTTTTTTCAAAATTGAGTTCGATTAAGTTTTTTTTGGTGCTTTTTGCGAGCGCTCGAACAATCCAGGTTTTACCGACCTGACGCGCGCCGCGTAAAACAAGTGGCTTACGATCGCTTGTGTTTAGCCAGTTTTCCAGGTGAGTCAATAAGGTTCTATTCTTGTCAAAATAACCCCTTATTTTTAATACTAACCCATAAAAACAACCCTTTATTTTTAATGGAAGCCCTAAGCATCACTTTTATTTCTCAAGGTACCAATGATGCCTGCAATAAATGTAACAACACAAATCCCAAGATAAATAAGCATGGGCACAGTACCTTCCCAGGCGGCTTGCGCTAGATGATATTCAGCTGCATTAAGTTTTATGGTGAGTATTCCCATGCCATAAGCGAATGGAATGATGGCAAGCATAATCAATGCGAGTCTGCGCGCCATGAATGCTGTCAGAATTAGCATCAAGCTAATAATATAATTTGATGCGCCAAATACGCCTAAAAGATGTAATAAATTAGCTAAATCAAACGTAGATAAATTAATTTTTGAGATATAAAGCGCTGAGAGCTCTAGGTGTAGGGTATATTGTATTGCACGAAACAAATCATAGCAGCCAAGTAATAAAGTAATAATTGATACAAATAAAGGTATTTTTGTGTCGTCATCCATGTATTTTCTCCATGATTTTATAATAAATAATGCTAAGCGCGTCTAAGTCATCTAAATCAACACATTCGTTAATTTGATGAATCGTGGCATTAATCGGCCCAAGCTCAACCACTTCAACGCCAAAAGGTGCAATAAAGCGTGCATCAGATGTACCACCACTGGTGGATAACTCAGGAGCGTTTTTTGTATGCTCAGTGATGGCATCAACACAAGCGTTCACCAGCGTGCCTGGTGGCGTTAGAAACGGCTTACCGTTAAGGCGCCAAGTGATATTGGGATTAAGCTGATATTTTTTGAAATGTGCCTGAATAGCTGCAATAAGCTTTTCTGAAGTCTGTTCGGTTGAATAGCGAATGTTAAGCTGCAAAATAAGCGTACCCGGAATAATATTATTAGCCTCACCGCCAGATTCAATATGTGTGATTTGTAAGCTTGTAGGTGGAAAATGTTCGTTGCCTGCGTCCCATATATGCTGAACCAAAGCATCTAAGGCAGGGGCGAGTGTGTGAATAGGGTTTTCGGCAAGGTGCGGATAGGCCACGTGGCCTTGTTTGCCCTCGAATATAAAATGCCCTGTGAGTGAACCGCGACGGCCAATCTTAAGCGTATCGCCTAATTGTGTATGGCTTGATGGCTCACCGACCAGGCAGTAAGTCGGTTTGATGTTTTGCTTGGCAAGCTCGCTCATGACATAAGGCGTGCCGTTATCAAAATCATCGCCTTCTTCACCACTGGTAATTAAAAAACCTAAGCTGCCTTTAAACTCAGAATAATTTGTTATAAATTTTTCCGCTGCAATGAGCATGGCAGCAAGGCTGCCTTTCATGTCAGCGGTGCCGCGACCAAAAGCATGCTTATTTTTAATGATTAATTCAAATGGGTTTGTATGCCACTGTTTGATATCACCTGTTGGTACGACATCAGTATGTCCTGCAAATACAAACAAAGGTCCTGTGTGATGATTACCAATTTGCGCAAAAAAGTTTGACACAGGTGCGTTATCAAAGCGCGTGCAAGTAAAGCCTAAGGCTTCAAGGTGTTGGATTAAATAATCCTGGCAGCCGGCATCAGTTGGTGTGATAGATTCGAACGCGATTAAGTCGGTTAAGATAGTCTGAAGATTTAGCATGTGGTACTGTCTCGTAAAATGTCGTTGATGCTGATTTTGGCGCGTGTTTTTTCATCGACTTGTTTGACAATCACAGCGCAGGCAAGGCTGTGTGTGCCGTCTTTACTTGGCAGGCTACCAGGTACCACAACAGCGCCTGCTGGCACGCGACCTATGGTAATTTCACCGGTTAGACGGTTATAAATTTTAGTGCTCTGACCAATAAAAACACCCATAGAAATTACGGCATGGTGCTCTACTATCACACCTTCAACAATTTCTGAGCGCGCGCCAATAAAGCAGTGGTCTTCAATAATGGTGGGATTTGCCTGCAAAGGCTCTAAAACGCCACCAATGCCAGCGCCTCCTGATATATGCACGTTTTTTCCGATTTGCGCACATGAGCCAACGGTGGCCCAGGTGTCAATCATAGCGCCTTCACCAATATATGCCCCAATATTAATATATGAGGGCATGAGTATAGTATTTTTACCGATAAAACTGCCTCGGCGTGCGATGGCGTCAGGAACCACACGAACGCCTTGTTTTGCAAATGATTCTGCCGAAGTCGTATTGGGGAATTTAAGCGGCAATTTATCGTAAAAACGACTGTGTGTGCCTTCTATAATTTGATTTTCATAGCATTTAAACGAAAGCAAAATAGCTTTTTTTATCCAGGTATTAATGATCCAGTCGCCATCTTTAGGCTCTGCAACACGAATACAGCCCTCGTCTAATTGATTAAAAACTTGGGTTAAAATATTGAGTAACTCAGCAGGCGCTGTTTTAGGCGACAAGTCATCGCGATTATCAAAATAGTGATTTATGGTTTGTTCGAGTGCTGACATGAGATTAGTCCTGTATTTATATTAATTAATTATTTATGCGTTAAGTGCTTGTTCTAAATCGGCTTTTAAATCATCAATATGCTCAATGCCGACAGAGAGTCGAATTAAACCATCTTCAATGCCGAGCGCTTCGCGCTTTTCAGGCGGAATTGACGCATGGGTCATAATAGCCGGATGTTCAATTAAACTTTCAACACCGCCTAAACTTTCAGCCAAAGTAAAAATCTTGCAATTTGAGAGCATGGTTTTAGCTGCATCTAAGCCGCCTTTGATGATGATAGATATCATGCCGCCAAAAGCTTGCATTTGTTCGGTTGCGAGTGCGTGCTCTGAATGGCTTGGTAAACCCGGATAAATTACGTGCTGAATTTTGGGATGAGATTCAAGCCAGCTTGCAAGTAGCGCGGCATTTTCAGAGTGCCGTTGCATACGAAGAGGCAGTGTTTTTAAGCTACGCAGCACTAAAAAACTATCAAAAGGGCCTGCAATTGCACCGCATGAATTTTGTAAAAATCCTAATTGCTCAGCTAAAGCAGGATTATCGCCGATGACAACCACGCCGTTGACTACATCTGAATGGCCGTTTAAATATTTTGTGGCTGAATGAACCACAATATCAATACCAAGCTCAAGCGGGCGTTGAATCCACGGGGTCGCAAATGTATTATCAGCGACTGTGATTAAATTATGTTTTTTAGCAAGGGCGGCAATCGCCTTAAGATTCACGAGTTTTAAAAGCGGATTAGAAGGCGTTTCAAGCCAAATCATACGGGTATCAGGCGTGATGGCAGCCTCAATGGCATTGATATCCGTCATATCTATAAACGAAAAACGAAGCTGATTGGTGCGGGTTTTTACTTTATCAAATAACCGATAAGTGCCCCCGTATAAATCATCTAATGCAATCACATGAGAACCTGCATCTAGCAAATCAATAACAGTATTAACCGCCGCCATGCCAGAGGCAAAGGCAAAGCCATGCTGGCCTGACTCTAAGTCTGCAATGCATGCTTCATAAGCAAAACGGGTCGGATTTTGAGAGCGTGAATATTCATAACCCTGATGTTCACCCGGTGCTTTTTGTGCATAAGTAGATGTTGCATAAATAGGGGTCATCACAGCACCTGTACTTGGGTCAAAATTTTGACCGGCATGAATGGCGCGTGTATCAAAATGTGTTTTATGCATATGTATGATGGCTCGATAGAAATTAAAAAATATTGGAATTTATTATGGCATGTATCATTTATATGAACCATAGTCGAACCAGTTCGTGTTAAACTATTCACATGAAATTAGATATAAAAAATATAAATATTAAATATTTGAAAATATTAGCGGGTGTTTTTTTAACATTGCTCATATTGGAATGGATAACTGGCATTCGCGCAAGTATGCACTTAGATAAAACAACCGCTTCACATGAGGCTGTACCTTTAAACAAGTCATCTATGCATAAAAACATAAAAATGCCTTTAGCGATTAATATTCAGCTTTTTGGGGATAATTTGTCTGATGATGCAGACAGTACGGATGTGAAGCGCTCGGCTTTAAATATATCTGTTGTCGGCATTTTATTTGCCTCAGATGAGAAAAAATCACATGCAATGCTCGCATTGCCAGATGAAACGGTTCAGTTGTTTCGTGTAGGAGATAAAGTGCCAGGCGGGGCAGTGATTAAAAAAATAACACCTGAAAAAATATTGTTATTGCATGATGGGGCGCTTGAGAGTTTAAGTTTGCCGGAAAATGAATTATTCTTCTCTCCCCCTGCAGCGGTTTTAAAGCAAGATTAGAATAAAATTAAGAGGATGTTTGGATGCGTTTTTTTGTATATGTATTATTTTTTTGTTTAACAGCTTGTAGCTTGAACGCACTCAATTTGCGAGAAGGGGTTTATGATTTTAAAAAACAAAATTATCGCTCGGCGTTTGTGCGTTTAATGCCTGAAGCCGAAAAAGGAAACTGTGATGCGCAGTATGCTGTTGGGTATATGTATTACTATGGCGAAGGGGTTACTGAAGATAAGAAAAAAGCAAAAAAATGGATTACGAGAGCAGCTGAAGCGGGCCAAAAAGATGCAATAACCGCAGCTAAGTTGCTGCGTGAAGAAGCAAAACATCCGTACTAATATTTAGCTTATACTAGGGCGTGTTCTTTTATTGTCCGTAATGGCGGATCAATCATCCGAGAAATGACGGGTTTTCAGCTTAACTTAGTGCCATTAGACTCAGAGCCCAATGATTTGTTATTTTAATTTGGGAGAAGAATCGCTAGTGTTTTTAGCTTTGGAGGTATTGTTTTTTTGTTTTGAGCGACCAAATTTTTTTAGTTTGTTTAAACTGCTTTTAAATAGAGATGTTTTTTCAGCTTTTAGGCTTTTGTTCGTAGTTTTCGCTTTAGAAAACAAGTTTTTTTTAACTTCCTGAATTCCTTCGTTAAATAGGAACATCGTATTATGTTTTACTTCTTTAGAAGATAGTTTTTCGGGGTTCAATTGTTTTACACGTAGCGCGGCTTCTAGAAATTTAAGGTACAGTAATTGATTTTTATCAACCTGAGGCAGCTCCTTCATTACTGCATCTGTAGCATCTAGCAGGGACGACGACAGTGATGCAGTGCCAAGCGCGAAATCTTCTTTTTCTGCATTCCCGGCTGTTTCAGGTGGTTCTATTCTATCTGAAAGATTGCGACATAGATCACTGACATATTCTAATTTTTCTTGTATGGACATCTTGTTTATATCTATGTTGCTATCAGGAAACAGGCTTTTTTTAATATCCTGAATTCCTTCGTTGAATATGAGCATTGTGTCATGTTTTACGTCGTTAGAAGATAGTTTTTCGGGGTTTAAATTTTTTACGAGTAGCGCGGCCTCTAAAAATTTAAGATACAGTAATGGATTTTTATCAACCTGAGGCAGCTCTTTCATTATTTGTTCTGCAGCATCTCTTAGCGAAATCGACTGTGATATCGTGCCGAAAGCAAACATTGCTTTTTCAGCATCCTTGGCTGTTTAAGGTGGTTCTATTCTATCTGAAAGATTGCGACATAGATCACTAACATATTCTAATTTTTGTTGTATGGACATCGCGTCTACAGCTGCTTTTCTTTTACGTACAAAATCATTCTCTTCTGTTTTATTTTTTGTCAAAATAAATACCCTCTAATACACCTACTTTTAATATTAGTAGAAATATTTAGAAAGACAATATTAGGGGCTGTTGACATTTGCTCCCCCCGTCGCCTACGTCCCGCGGCTTGTCCGCGGGATCCAGGAGATGCTTATGTCAAGAACATATTTCTTCGTATAAATCACGCCATGTTGGATTAAACCCTTCGATTAAATTGAGTT
>JASJHH010000075.1:0-12008 GCA_033791145.1 Legionella sp. | reverse complement strand
TATTCATCAGTTATCAGGTGGATTACGTGCAGCCATGGGCTACACCGGTTCTGAAACCATCTCAGCATTACATAAAAAAGCCGCATTTGTACGTGTTACCCAGGCAGGCACGCGAGAATCTCATGTGCATGATGTCAATATGACAAAACAAGCCCCTAATTATCAAATTGATGAGTCGTAAACATAAAATATGAAAAAAAACACTGACAGCAGCATTTTAATTCTTGATTTTGGATCGCAATATACACAGCTCATCGCAAGGCGCATTCGCGAAATGGATGTGTACTGCGAAATTTATAGTTATGGTGTAGACAACAGCATACTGAAGCTACATAACTGGTGTGGTGTAATTTTGTCAGGTGGCCCAAAAAGCGTTTTAGATAAAAACAGCCCGCGCATTCCAGATTGGATACTCGCTGCTAATTTACCTGTTCTTGGTATTTGCTATGGCATGCAAGCCTTAGCGCATCAATTAGGCGGCACCGTTGAAGCATCAAGTATTCGTGAATTTGGTCGTGCTGAAATTGAAATTCATCCTACAGATAATTTTTTAAAACAAGCAGAGCTTAATCATCAACTAGAAGTTTGGATGAGTCATGGTGACCATGTTGTCACACCGCCTGAAGGATTTGAAATACTTGCTAAAACCCGTGATATTCCAGTTGCTGTCATGGCGAATACTCAAAAGCATTATTATGGTCTGCAGTTTCATCCGGAAGTCACACACACACCCAAAGGCGTTGAGATTTTAAAAAGCTTTATCTTAGATATATGCAACGCAACGCCCAATTGGACGACTCAGCATATTTTAGAAGAAAGCATTCAAAGTATCCAAGAACAAGTCGGTCAAGAGCATGTTTTATTGGCTTTATCTGGCGGTGTTGATTCTTCTGTTGTAGCAGCTTTGCTACACCGCGCCATTGGTAAGCAACTGCACGCAGTTTTTGTAGATACAGGCTTGCTGCGACTTGGTGAAGCTGAATCGGTTGAACAAGTCTTCTCAAAAAAACAAGGTATTAACTTTATAAAAATAGATGCCCAGTCAAAGTTTTTATCAGCGCTGGCGGGTAAAACTTGTCCTGAAGAAAAACGCAAAATTATCGGTAATTTATTTATCAAAGTCTTTGAAGAAGCAGCGCTTAATATTCCTAATATTTCTTGGCTTGCGCAAGGCACGATTTATCCTGATGTGATTGAATCCGCCGGCATTCAAGGTCAATCAGGCGCTGAATTAATCAAATCGCACCATAACGTCGGGGGCTTGCCTGAAAATTTGCCGTTTAAATTATTAGAGCCCGTCAGAGCCTTATTTAAAGACGAAGTACGTGTTTTAGGTGAAGCATTAGGGTTACCTAAAGCACGGCTGTATCAGCATCCTTTTCCGGGACCTGGCCTTTCTGTTCGAATTTTAGGCGAAGTTAAGCCAGAATATGCTGAATTATTACGAAAAGCCGATGCGATTTTTATTAAGGCCTTACGTGATGCTGATTTATATGACAAAGTAAGCCAAGCTTTTGCTGTTTTCTTACCCGTAAAAAGTGTTGGTGTGATGGGTGATGGCCGAAGGTACGACCCTGTGATTTGTCTTAGAGCCGTTGAAACACAAGACTTTATGACTGCACATTGGGCGAGACTGCCATGGGATTTTTTAGATAAAGTCTCTCATCAAATTATCAACGAAGTCCATGGTATATCCCGTGTTACTTATGATATATCCGGTAAACCACCCGCGACCATTGAATGGGAATAACCAAAAAAACTGATTTAGAATGGATGCAACAAGCCTACCTGCTTGCACTAAAAGCTGAACAAGCAGGGGAGGTGCCTGTAGGCGCAGTACTCATATCAGATAATAATTTGCTTATCGGCGAAGGTTTTAATCAGACCATATCAAATCAAGATCCTACAGCTCATGCTGAAATCATTGCGATTCGACATGCGGCACAAAACACACATAACCACAGGCTTTTAAACACAACGCTTTATGTCACCCTTGAGCCTTGTGTGATGTGTGCGGGTGCTTTATTACAAGCACGTGTTAAGCGCCTTGTGTTTGCCACACGCGATTTAAAAGCAGGGGCGACAGGTTCAAGTTATAATTTATTGCATCATATTCAAATCGATGAAGGCATATTGCAACATGAGTGCGCTGACTTATTGAGTGCTTTTTTTAAAAAAAGACGATAAAGAGAGTTTAAATCAAACGACGTTACTAAAGTGTGCTTCTTTTTCTTGATATGTCCTTTTTTTGAACTACAATTCAAGTGTAGTCCACTGTTGTAAGGATGTATCATGGAAGCGAAAAAAAATTTTAAACTCAATTTATTAATTAAAGCCATAGGCCTTGGTCTTGCTTTAATCACAGCACCTATTTTAGCCCAAGCAAATACGTTTGTGTTTAGTCCTAAAACCTTAAAATGGAAGGCGATTAATAACAAAGGTAAAGTTGTTCGAAGTGGCCGCGGTTCAGGTGGTCGTCATTATTGTAAAGACGTTAAACGTGCTTGCAGAACCCCATCGGGGACTTATCATATTATTAGCAAGCGTGGTAAACATTGCCGTTCAAGTCGGTATCCGCTGGGTCGAGGTGGAGCACCTATGCCATATTGCATGTTTTTTAGTAAGTATTATGCGATTCATGGCTCACCTAACGTACCTAAGTACAATGCAAGTCATGGCTGTGTGCGTGTAAAACCGCACGATGCACGTTGGTTATATAAAAACTTTATGCATATTGGGACAAAAGTAATTATTAAATCTTACTAGATTTAGTCACATCTAAATCTGGGTCTTCATGCAACAAAGGTCTTTTTTTGTTTGTTAAAGAAAAAACGCCTTGGGTAGAAGAAGCACTGGTTGGTGCAGGGTATATCGCTTGTACCAGCTGCTCAAATTTCAAAAGCATTTCAGCTTGATTACATGTTGCTATAAAATTGGATGGGAGCGCTTCATATAAATTCATAGCCTCAGCATCGGCTTGGGTTTCAGATTTTGTTCTAGCATAGGCATCCATTACTTCTTGATATGCCATAAATGCATATAAATCATACCATGGTGCAGCAAATCCAGCTTTATTCTGCTGAACAGATGTTGCTAACATTTCAAATACAGGTGTGAAGGTTGGGTCAGATTCTATGCTTTCTAAATCCAAATTAATAAAAAGCTGTTCTCTGCCATGCCATATGTCTGGAACGAGCTGATTTAACCCCAAAACAATTCGATAAAGCTTTTGTGTTAAATCACAAATTTGCTCATCTGTTAATAGGCGATCTGATGCTTGAAGGCCTGTTTTTAGCGCTTCAATATAATCATCTGCTAATTGTTTTAATTGACTTGGTATGTCTGATACATCAATCGTATTGAGTGACTCTGTTGTAATTGACTCATATAGCGAAGCGATTTGTATGTAATTGGTTCCTCTGCCGATTTGATCGGAAATCAAACCTGCTGCGAAAGGCAGGGTTGGCTCAGCACGGCTAAACATTTGATAAATCGCAGTTGAGTAAATAACATTTTGAAAGCTTTTAGGTAAAACACGTAAATTAGAAGAATTAGGTTTGAATTTCAAGCATTGCGCACTATCCACGACAACTAACTTACCTTCATCTTGCAAACGCCTTGCTAAGGCTTCATTCCCAATAACATTGACACCCACTGTTCCAGACTGATCCGTATCAAAATGATTGCCCAGTAAATGTTTTTCACTGCCCATATTGCCCTGAATAAAAGCAAAATTGACCTGCAAATTAGGGAGCCCTTGGCTTAACATATCTTGATGTATTGTGGGTAAATCTGCTGTTTGAGGAGACATCAGCGCAAGTGTGCCATAATGCATAGGCGCATCAGCGCTGTATAAGCTATCTATCCAGTCAGCATATCTAACAAATTGAACTGATGTATGAATAAATGCTTGATAATCAAATGAAAATGTTTCGGGTGTTAATGCTTTTTGTAATAATTCAAACGATAAATCAGCAGAGATAGCGTGATTTGCACCCAGCACAATCAGCATTTTTTTATTCTGATGAAACGCATGATGTATACCCGCTAAGATAGCGAGACTATCATCAACATCAGGGCCAGGATCAGCCAACCAAACCGAAGTATTTGCCCCAAAATTTGTCGCTGCTGCAGCACTCCAATTCAGCATGATCATCCTCAAATAAACTTATTTATGAATCAATCTGGCGATTGTATTGTTTTTCATAGCGTGCGTATACTTTTGTGCTAAACTGACGCATCTAAAATTTTTTTAAAATAAAATAACTATGATTACCATTAAAACGCCAGAACAAATCGAAACCATGCGGGAAGCAGGGCGCTTAACAGCAAAAGTCTTAGAGGCATTAAGCAACGTGATTCAAGCGGGTATGACCACTATGGATGTTGATGCTTTTTGTGAAGATTATATTCGCAATACACTAGGTGCTATTCCTGGCAGCAAGGGCCAATATGGCTATCCATATTCTGTGAACACATCGATCAATCATGTTGTGTGCCATGGCATGCCTTCTGAAAAACAAAATTTAAACAAAGGCGATATCGTCAACGTTGATATTACTGTGATTCATGATGGGTTTTATGGCGACAGCAGTAAAATGTTTTGTATTGGTGAAGTCTTGCCTTTTGCAAAGCGTTTGGTTGATATCACACAGCAGTGCTTATATGCAGGCATATCTATCGTAAAACCCGGCTGTACGATTGGCGATATTGGACACACAATACAATCTATGGCAGTTAAAAACGGCTATTCAGTTGTTAGGGAATACTGTGGTCATGGGATTGGTGAAAAAATGCATGAAGATCCACAGGTCGTCCATTTTGGTAAACCTGGCACGGGAGATATATTAAAGCCTGGCATGACGTTTACGATTGAGCCGATGATTAACCAAGGCCGCGCTGAGCTAAAACATCTTGAAAAAGACGGCTGGAAAATTGCAATTACCAAAGATAAAAAATTATCAGCGCAATGGGAACATACGATGTTGGTTACCCCAACAGGCGTTGAGGTGTTAACCATGAGAGAAGAAGAACAAACAACACTCGGAGCAATGCTTAAATCAAACTAAAACACATGGAGAAAGTGATTATGCGTATATTTAAGAAAATTTTAACACCCTGTATTGGCTTGCTTGCCATGTCACTCGCAAATCCAGTACATGCTGATGGTTGTGCAGATGAAATCTCATTGACTTTAACATGTTCATCCGACTTTCATAGTGGCTGTGTTTTTCAGTTACCATACAAGAGTTCAACAAACGCACTATATACATTAAATAAAGGCGAGTCTCTGCTGGTATTAGGTATTTGCTATGTTACAGATTCAGATTCAGATACGTATACATATGCAGTAAAGGCTACTAATGACTCTAGTAACAAAACCCAGCAGGTACAATGCCCTAAGCTGACAGATGATAGTACGCAACCATCAATACTTTTGGCGAAACCAGAAAGCGGTAACGTTGTATGTGTTTCAAAAACATAAGCACATTGCTTTAATTAATCATCATCTTCTTCAACGCTAAACGACGAGCCACAGCCGCACGTTGTTTTAGCGTTGGGATTACGTATAACAAAACGCTCACCTTGAATTTCTTTGACATAATCAATTTCAGCTTCTTTTAAATACTGAATACTCATCGAGTCGATTAGAAGTTTTACCTCTGATTTTTCATCTGAGCATTGTTGCTTTACAACTGTATCATCAATCGCTTCTTCTTTATCAAACGTAAAGCCGTATTGAAAGCCAGAGCAGCCGCCCCCCGTGACATAAATTCTTAATTTCAAATCAGGTTCTTGTTCTTCTTGTATGAGTTCAGACACTTTATTTGCTGCACTCACGGTAAAATTAATATTCATACTCATCGAATTACATCCTCAATTACGGCGCCACCCAAACAAATATTTTTATCATAAAACACAATATATTGCCCTGTGGTAATTGCGCGCTGCGGGCTAGAAAAGAGTATAACATGTTTAGCATCATCTTCTGGCGAAATCATACAAGCCTGCTCTGCTTGTCTATAGCGTGTTTTTGCAAAACAGGTTTTTGGGAAATCTTGTTCTGATTGGGGCGCTAACCAATGAATAGCGCTACAAATTAAGCCCTGAGCATATAGCATCGGATGCTCGCTGCCTTGCGCGATGACTAATATATTATTTTTTAAATCTTTATCAACGACGTACCAGGGTGCGTCTATTGCGTCACGTACGCCGCCAACATTTAACCCCTGGCGTTGACCTATGGTATAAAACATCAGGCCGTCATGCTGCCCTAAAACATCTCCTTTTGTATTGTGTATCTCACCTGGCGTTGCAAGCATATATTCATTGAGAAATTGCTTGAACGGCCGTTCACCAATAAAACATAAGCCGGTAGAGTCTTTTTTTGCATGTGTTTTTAAATTTAGTTTTTTAGCGATTTCACGAATTTGTGGTTTTAAATAATCGCCAATTGGAAAATAAACTTGTTTGAGTACTTCGGGTTTGATGGCATGTAAAAAATAAGTTTGATCTTTGTTGCGATCTTTGGCTTTACAAAGCCTGTAATTTGTATCGATTCGTGCATAATGGCCTGTTGCAATTGCATCGGCGCCTAGATGATTTAAGGCATGATCTAAAAATAAATTAAATTTAATTTCTTTATTGCATAATACATCAGGATTAGGCGTTCGCCCGTGTTCATACTCTGATAACACATGTTCGAATACCTGGCTCCAATAAGCCTCTGAAAAATTAACTTGATGCAGCGGTATATTGAGTTGCGCGCATACAGCTTCTGCATCAGCTAAGTCGGCTGCAGCCGCACAATAGCCTGGTTTATCATCTTGTTCCCAGTTTTTCATGAACAAGCCTTCAACTTCAAAGCCTTGTTCAAGTAAAAGATGCGCTGCAACCGATGAATCAACACCTCCTGACATCCCAATAATGACTTTAATTCGTTTTTTTGCCATAAAATATACTTCATAATTACATATAAGAACGGCATTTTAACAAAAAAATCATGCAAACGGGAACTTATCTCTTGGATTACATCGAAAAAGTAGGTAGAATTCCCCTCCAGAATAGAAAATAATTTTAGAAAGTAATTTGGTTTAGGAGTAATGCACCATGGCAGTTCAGCAAAATCGAAGAACGCGTTCAACACGTAACAAACGTCGTTTTCACGATAAATTAAAACAACCGACTTTATGTGTCAATGCAACAACAGGTGAAACACATATGCGTCACCACCTTACACCAGACGGCTACGATTGCCGTGGTGAGCGTCGCGTTATAATAAACGATACGACGTACGAAGAAGACGAGTAAAGCTACTTGAAAACCTTAACGGTTTCAGTTGATGCAATGGGCGGGGATCATGGCTTAAGTGTTACGATACCTGCTTGTATTGCAGCTATTAAAAAAAATGCTGCTTTGCATTTGTTACTTGTCGGTGACGAGGCGCAAATTAAAGCACATTTAAAACATCAAGGCGCTACAAATAACACACAGCTTACTATTATCCATGCCCCTGAAATGGTCGAAATGGATGAGCTGCCTTCTCATGCGCTACGAAAAAAGAAAAAGTCCTCTATGCGACTTGCTCTTAATTTAGTTAAAGAGAATCAAGCAGAAGCATGTGTTAGTGCGGGTAACACGGGTGCTTTAATGGCAACCGCACGTTTTGTGTTAAAAACACTTCCCGATATAGATAGACCTGCGATTATTGCTGAATTACCCACAAAAAAGGGTAAAACACGCGTAATTGACTTAGGTGCTAATGTTGATTCATGTGCAGAGCATTTGTTTCAATTTGCAGTCATGGGTTCAGCATTAATTAAAGCGCTTGATCATAAAGATAAACCCCGTATTGCTGTGCTCAACGTCGGCGTTGAAGAAATCAAAGGTAATGATCAGGTTAAACGCACAGCACAAATCCTTTCTGAATGTGACGTGATGAACTACGTCGGCTATGTCGAAGGTAATGATTTTTATTCGGGTGAAGTTGACTTGATTGTATGCGATGGTTTTGTTGGTAATGTCGCGCTGAAATCAAGCGAAGGCTTATATAAACTTATCTCGACGGTACTCAAAGAAGCTTTCATGAAAAATGCCTGGACACGATTTGTTGGTGTGTTGGCTCGTCCTGTCTTAATGCAACTAAAAAAACGAATGGACCCTGCGCGATATAACGGCGCAACTTTAATTGGTCTTAATGGCATTGTGGTCAAAAGCCACGGTGGCGCCACCGAAAAAGCTTTTCAATTTGCGCTTGAGCAAGCAGTTCTTCAAATCGAAAATCGTGTGGTTGATTTAGTGCGCGAGCAAATTTCAAGCTTTGTAGAGCAAGGTGTTTCACTATGAGCGACTCAATTCCTTCTTCACAAAAAGCCTTTGTTTTTCCTGGCCAAGGTTCACAAGCCTTAGGTATGTTAGACGCATTAAACGCTGAATATCCTGTGGTTCAAGAAGCTTTTACATGTGTTTCTGATGCGCTGGGCTATGATCTATGGCAATTAACTCAAACAGGGCCTATCGAACAGCTCAATCAAACCGAATATACACAAGTTGCAATGTTAACCGCTGATGTGGCCGTTTATCGTGTGCTCGAGCAATATGGCTTAGACGCGCGTATTTCAGCAGGACATAGCCTTGGCGAATATGCAGCCTTAGTATGCGCTGATGCAATTGATTTAGCTGACGCCGCAAAACTAGTACAGGCCCGCGGACGTCTTATGCAAGACAATGTTCCTATCGGTAAAGGCGCTATGGCAGCCATAGTAGGCTTAACTGATGAGCAAGTACAAACTGCCTGCTTTAAGATTTCAACCGCGACAGAACAAGTAAGCCCCGCAAATTACAATGCCATAGGGCAAGTTGTGATTGCCGGACATACCGAAGCTGTTAAAGCTGCCATGGCTGAAGCTGAAACCATGGGTGCAAGACTTGCACGTGAAATTCCTGTTAGTGTTCCTTGTCATTGTGATTTACTCTCTGATGCAGCTTTGAAATTTCAAGATGTATTAAAAAATACACCTATTAAAAGCCCAACACGTGCTGTAATTAGCAATGTTGATTTAAGTGTTCATGATGCACCTGATACTATGCGGTCTTTATTAGCCAAGCAGCTGTGTAGCCCTGTTCGCTGGGTTGAAACCATTCAATCCATGCAGCAAGCCGGTATTACCCAAATAATAGAGTGCGGGCCTGGTAGCGTGTTAGCAGGCTTAATAAAGCGTATTGATAGAAGCATTTCAGCACAAAGCATTAACACACCAGATAATCTTTTAAAAATTCTAAGCCTCGAAGGAATATCCAAATGATGAATTTTGCTTTAAAAGACAAAGTAGCACTTGTTACAGGTGCTAGTCGTGGTATTGGCATGGCCATTGCTAAGACACTCGCAGAACAAGGTGCTTATGTTATAGGTACAGCAACAACTGATGCTGGTGCTGCTCGTATTACAGCTTATTTAGAAGAAGCACATCTGACAGGAGAAGGCGCTGTACTCAATGTAACAGATGCTAACAGCGTTAATATGCTTTTAAAATCACTCGATAATACAGATAAAAACCCTCAGATTCTTGTAAATAATGCAGGAATCACAGCCGATAATTTATTACTACGTATGAGCGATGAAGAATTAGATAGTGTCATCGCAACCAATTTAAGTGCTGTTATTCGACTCACACGTGCAGCGATTAAACCTATGTTTCGTGCGCGATTTGGTCGCATTATTAATATTGGCTCTGTTGTCGGATCAAGTGGTAATTCTGGGCAAACAAACTATGCAGCCGCAAAAGCAGGTTTAATCGGCTTTTCAAAGTCACTAGGACAAGAAATTGGTAGCCGAAATGTTACAGTCAATGTGATTGCTCCCGGTTTTATTAATACGGAAATGACTGATGTATTACCTGATTTAGTTAAATCCGAAATGAAAAAACGAATTCCACTTAAACGCTTTGGTACACCCGAAGATATTGCAGCAACAGTTGCTTTTCTTGCATCAGATGCTGCAAACTATATTACCGGTACAACAATTCATGTTAATGGTGGCATGTACATGGATTAAAAAAGTTTGCTACACTTGCGTTATTAAATATTTAGTATTTAATTTTTTTATTTTTTTATTTTTTATCAATCGAAAGAGGAACTATAAGTTATGAGTGCAAATGGTACAGTAGCAGAAAGAGTCCGTAAAATTGTTGCTGAACAATTGGGCGTAAAAGAAGAAGAATTAAAAAATGACGCTTCTTTTGTCGATGACTTAGGCGCTGATTCTTTAGATACAGTTGAATTAGTAATGGCTTTAGAAGAAGAATTTGAAACAGAAATTCCTGATGAAAAAGCCGAGCAAATTACAACCGTACAAGGTGCGATTGATTACATCGATTCAAACTCTAAGAGCCAAGACTAATCTATGACAAAAAGACGCGTGGTGGTCACCGGAATTGGTATGTTAACGCCTGTTGGGCTTAATGTAGATGAAACCTGGAAAAACATCTTAGCCGGCGTGAGTGGAGCAGGACCTGTTGAGGACTTTGATACCTCGAGTTACTCAACCAACTTTTGGGCAAAAGTAAAAGGCTTTAATCCTGAGGATTACATGCCTGCAAAAGACGCTCGAAAGATGGATCCATTCACCCAATATGGTGTGGCCGCTGCAAACGAAGCATTAGCCGATGCGAAGCTTGAAATGACTGAAGCTTTATCTTGTCGCGCTGGTGTTTCTGTTGGATCAGGTATTGGTGGTATACAAACCATTACCAATAATCAAGATCGTTTGGTTAAATCCGGTCCGCGTAAAGTCTCGCCGTTTTTTATTCCTGCTGGCATTGTTAACATGGTAGCAGGACAAATTTCGATAAAACACAATTTAAAAGGTCCTAATATATCCGTCGTAACCGCTTGTACTTCAGGAACACATAGTATCGGTCTTGGGGCGCGTATAATTAGTTATGGCGATGCCGATGTAATGGTGTGTGGCGGCGCTGAAATGACCTTAACACCGTTATGTCTTGCGGGGTTTGCATCTGTACGAGCACTCTCAAAGCGTAACGATGCACCCGAAAAAGCATCTCGCCCCTGGGATAAAGACCGCGATGGTTTTGTTATGGGCGATGGCGCAGGTGTTTTGGTTTTAGAAGAATATGAGCATGCAAAAGCTCGAGGTGCTAAAATGTACGCCGAAGTCGTTGGATTTGGCATGTCAGGTGATGCCTACCACATTACCTCGCCTGATGAAGAGGCAAACGGTGCAACAGCTGCGATGGCCGCAGCAGTTAAAGATGCTGGGATTCAACCCAACCAAGTGGATTATATTAATGCACATGGCACCTCTACCTATTTAAACGACCGAAACGAAACAATTGCAATTAAGCGGTTATTTGGGAAACATGCCTATGATTTGGCCGTTAGCTCAACGAAATCTATGACAGGGCACTTATTAGGTGCTGCCGGTGCGATTGAAGCTATTTTTAGTGTGCTTGCAATTCGAGATCAAATCGCACCACCTACCATTAATTTAGATAATCCGGATGAAGGCTGCGATTTAAACTATGTCGCTCACACCGCTCAAAAACGCCCTATAGATTATGTGCTAAGTAATTCGTTAGGGTTTGGTGGTACAAACGGAACACTTATATTCAAAAAAATAGAGTCATAAAATATGCCCAAACAACCGGGCCAATTTATTATACTCGAAGGCCTAGAGGGCGCTGGTAAATCAACAGCGCTTACAACCATCAAACGTTTTCTTGCCCCTTATGTGCCTGAGTTAATTACAACACGTGAACCAGGTGGTACACATGTAGGCGAAACGGTTCGCGAATTAATTAAACACGCACCAGATGCAGAGCCACTCGAAGCACATGCAGAATTGCTCTTGTTTTATGCGGCACGTGTTCAGTTAATAGAACAAGTCATTAAACCCGCTTTAGCCCGTGGCGCATGGGTATTAGCCGATCGATTTGAGCTTTCTACCTGGGCTTATCAAGGTGGTGGCCGAGAACTAAACCAACAAATGA
>JASJHH010000074.1:0-5883 GCA_033791145.1 Legionella sp. | reverse complement strand
GGTGATGGGTATTATCACCAACTTTTCTCCTAGAGAATTTTGATGAAATGAGAGCTGCTTCTTCATCGGCATCATCATCAAGCGATTGTTCTGGTCCATTTAATGTATCAATTATCTGCTGAACTTCCTTAATACTTTTTGTATAAGGCTGCCCCGTACTTTTCCTATTTAACGCTGTTAATAACAGTATTACCTCAGTTGATGCATCCACAACAGCGTTAATATTGTCCGAATTATCTGGATAAAAATATATCGCACTCTCAAGCGCAGGGAGTAAAGTCTGCTCTAGAGCATCATTAAGCAGCTCTGGATTTTTCGTGCTGAACCAACCTTTAGCACTTTCTAGCTTAATAGCCTCGGAAACCTTATCCATTTCCGTCATTATTTTTCTATATTTTTGTTGTTGGAACGCATCCATTGCATCTTGGAGTTCCTCAGGTATGTCATCATCATCATCATCAGCAAACATATCCCTAAGACCGTGGTTGAATTCATTAGATCTTCCAGCGAGAATGACTGCTAGTTCAAGTGCTTTTTCTTCATTCACTTCCGTCGAATGGCGGAGGGAGCGAGCAGACATATCTGGATTCCCACCGTCACCTGCGACAGAATTAGGAGAAATTCTGCCTGAACCCTCGGGCTTTAAATTTTTTATCTGTTCAAATAATTCATTGTCAGTTTGAATGAGTCCTGCGAGCGTAGCCCATTGGTCTTTTATACCTTCCTCATTAAAATACTTGTTGACATAGCCCTCATATAGTTGACCGTCTTGAAACATTGTTTTGTATTCATCACACATCGATTTATCAAACTGAGCAATTCTTATTGCACCATCAAGTGCCGCCTTCATAGAGTTAAGACTATCGCTCGTACCTGCTTGACTTAGATGTGTAGTTATTGCAGCAGCAAGAGCATTTGCAGATTCAGCGGTTAGATCTTGCTCATCCTCAAGATCTTCTTCTTCTGCGAGATCAGGGTTTACCAGTTGATTAAATTGCGCAAATTTTTCTTTTAAATCAGGATGTTCAGATATAGTCTCTGAATGAGGCTTAAATATCAGTTCAAGTAAAGAGTGAAGCTTAGGATTCTGATCTATGCTAGCAAGTCTTATCGCCATATTAAGTGCATTTTGAAATAGGATTGCACTGAGTTCAGAATTAGTATCTTTATACTCATCAGCACGTTTTAGGGTTTCAAAGATCTTATTGGAGACCTCCACTTTCTTTTGATGTGTCGCACTTTCAGTTAAAATATTATCTGGATTAGAATAAAAAGAGTTCAGAAATAAATTATATTTATAATTTAAAAGGGGCTGGCTATCAATATAGTCTAGAGCCTCCTGACGTGACTGTAATTTATTCCAAATCTCAGTGTTATAGTTAGAATTTTCTGAAGAAATAGCTATCGCATAATCAAGAACCGCCTCAATTTTCCCTTCCTTCTTGAACAGCTCAAATTTTTCTGCTTGTTCGTCAGGAATTAGCACTTGAAGTTCCATAAATTGTTCTCTTACATCCAGATCGCGATCACAAGCGATTGATATAGCGGGAGAAGAGTCTTTTCCAAATACCGACATAAGATCTTTGTCATAATTAGGATTTTGAGCTAGAGGTGTCGCGAGTTTAAGTGCTTTCGCCACGTAAGCTGTAATATTAGCTAAGTCTTCCTCATTTTTCTCTTCATCCCTTGAGAGTGCTACAGCCTCCTCCATCAGCTCACTCATAGCATGTAAGTCCTCCAGCTCACGCTCTAACTCTTTCTGCGTATTCTTAATTGTTGATTCGAATTCCTTAATTTTACCACTAAGGCCTTTAGGGGCTTTCTCATTTTTTTTGGTTTTCTTTTCCCATTTTTTGGTGGTTTTTTTAATATTATCAAAGTTTATTTCTGAAGTAGCATCAGCAGAAATGCTAGCCTCATTTTTATTAAACACTTCAGTCATATTTTTAACAACGACTAAGCCAATATTCTCTTGACCTTTGTAACCTAATTGATTTTTATCAAGACGCGAAACAACGTCATTATAAGCATCCATTTTCTGAGCTAAAGTGATAGGTGGTGGGGGGGGCGTAGGTAATCCCATAGAAGCTGAAGAAGATCGCATAAGAGATGGTCTTGCTACCATTTTTTCCTCGTTCTCCATTGTTTCTACGGGTATCATGCTTCTTAGAACGGCCCACAGAGGTTCTTTAGGGTTTTCATCACTTAACGTTTTAAGTGCTGCTTGATTAAAGGAATCAGGGTGAACATAGCCATTTTTTAAATCAAGAGCATTATAAACGTCCTTGTTGCTTGAAGTTAATTCGCTATGTCCATATTCGTCAAAAGTTAAGTTAAAAAGATCAGGGAATCCTTCAATGAGCATGGTGGTGATAGAGGTATTGATAATTTCTCTTGCCTCTCTTGCCTCTTTTCTTGCTATTGCCTCTTCTTCTGTCTCTTCTCTTAGAGCAGCTATCTCTGGAGCAGCTATCTCTGGAGGTTCTACATTAAGTTTAAGCAGTGCACGAAGAATGGCCTCTTGTCTGTTAACAGGGCGTTTCGAGAACATGCTTCCTTTTGCATCTTCAGGTTTAGGCCAGTCTGCAAATTTATCAACAATAGTTTTTTGCAAGTAAATTGCTTTTGCTTTGCGGACGATACGCTCTATGAGGTGCTCTTCCTTGCTTATAGGAGGAGTTTCATCATCCCCATTAGCAGTATGTCTCATAGCAGTGATTAAGGTTGGGCTTGCCTTAGCCTGTATCTCTTTGAGTAAACGTGGTGTATTTCGAATGTTGTTTTGAGGTTTTTTTATCAGGTCTTTGAGTTCATCCGATATAAGATCAATGCGATTAATTTTGTTTTCAAGGCGTGAAAGTTTATCTTGTGCTGCGATATACTTTTCAAAGTCCTTGTTATCGTTTATCGAAGTAAAAAACGCATTCGGCGTTGCATTTTCATCAAGTCCAAGCTTCCCATATGCACTAATAAGCTCCTTGGTTGCCTCTAAATATTCCTCAATGGCTTTTTGTTCTTCTTGTTGTTTCTCGTTTAGATAAGTCTGATCCCCTGGGCGCTGAAGTGTAAAAAGGTGAAGTTGTACTTGTTCTATTTGTGCAACGAATCGTTTTTGTCTTGCTGCGAAATATTTAACAGGATTCTCTGGATTAAGTTCGACGGGATACTTTTCATCAAATATTTTTTTCTGTTCTGCAGCAAGCTTTCCAAGTTCTCGTAAATTTGCTGGTCCTTTCCCCTTAGAAAGATAAAAGTACTTATTGTCTTGTATCTTATGTAACGTTGCATAAAGTGCTTGGGCGAGTTCAGGCTTTGCCTCTACAATTTCGAGTGCTTTATCGACTGTTTTTTTAAAGGGCTTCCTTGCTGGTATACCAGCTATCAGCTTTATCTTTTTCTCGTCTGCGGCTTGTTTTATTTCTGCGACTTTTTTTATTGCATCTTGTTTTGTTTTTTCGGCTGTTTGTTTAGCTTCCTCTGCAAGCCTTACTTGTTCTGCTTCTATATTGGCTTGTTCTTCAGCGTCAATTTCTTCGCTGTCCTCATTATCGTAAGCCTCTGGGTCGAAGTCCTCCATACCGAGGATATCTGTATCCGTATCATCAGGAGCTTTTCTTCCTTCTGGTTTAGAAAGAGCTGCAGCATTAGCTGCTTTGAGGATTTTTTGGGCGTTTTTGAGCTCTTTATTGGCGACTTTGAGCCCATCATTGGCGTCTTTGATCGTTTGATTGGCGTTTTTGAGTTCTTCATCGGCAGCTTTTTTTGCCTCTGCCATAAGACGTATGCTTTCTTTTGTTGCTTTGTCTACTTCTAAACGTAAGAATTTAAGATTTCCGTCTGAGAAATTAGAAAGAGCCTTAAAGTTATCGTCATGCGTAGGAAGTGCGTCTGTATCCTCAAATTCGTCGCCGGTACCAGCCATAAAACCACCAATAAGTTAAACATAGATACTTAATGTATATGACAACTTATTGGATTATTCAAACTTTTTGTTCAAAATTTGGTATTTATTGTTCTGGGCTAACCGTGCATTGTGCCATGATTGATTCATCTCCTTCATTGAGCATTTCAACGCTTGCGCCTGGTATGGCGATAACATGAAAGGCTTCTTTAGGGTGAACGTCAATCCGTAAGGTTTCGCCTTTGGAGAGTGTAATGTCGTTGATTGTGCCTTTTTTACGTAATACCTTGAATGAAATGGCGCTGGTTACATCACTTTGTTCAATCACGCATTCAACGTATGCAGTCCATCGTGTGAAGTTAACAAAAACTTGGGGTTCGTTTGAAGGCAGTTCATAATGGCCGACATAGTCGATTTGAAGTAGGTTCAGATTGTTTGCAAGAAGCGGTGTTGTGAGTAAAGCGCTGATACATAACACAGCTGCTTTGAGTTGTTTTTTCATGAAAATCACCCTTATATCTTTAAAAATATCTTTAAAATAAAAATAATAAAACCTTATGCAAACGAAACTTGCGGTTTAAGGTAACATAAGCATTTTGTTGGTGTCTAGTAGAAGGTGAGTTTGGCCTAGAAAGCTGCAATACGAACGGGGTCGCCTGGTTTTAATTGTAATAAAGCAGCGGTTTTAGTGCTTAAAATACAAGTGTTGGTGTTGCGGTTTAATTCGGCAAAAGCCTTGGTTGCACGAAAGTCTGTGCTTGTGTTTGAAATAAGATAAGGCGCGCTTTTTAAGCTTTGAGTGGTTTTTTTAAGAATAAATACGGCTGTATTTTGATAGGTTTTAATCTGCGACAAAGGGGTTTCAAGTACCGGGCCTGCATCAAAAATATCGACATAATGATTATAATAAAATCCCTCGTTCATGAGCAGCTGCATTGCAGGGACCGTAGATGCATGAGGCTTGCCAATAACAGCCTGTGCTTCAGCGGAAAGTAGTTTCACATAGATAGGGTACTCAGGCATAAAATCTGCAATAAATTGCTTGTCTGTAGAAAGCGTTAGCCTGTCAGCCTCAATAAACGAAAGATGAAAAAAATGATAACCGACAGCATCCCAAAACGGAGAGCTGCCATCAGGCGTTGTTACACCGCGCATTTCAGCAATTACGGTTTTAGCAAAGCGTTCGGGATACTGCGACATCAATAAAAAACGGGCACGAGACAAAAAAGCACCGCACTGCTCTTTGCGATAAGCAGGGGTTAAATACAGTGTGCAGAGCTCTGTGTGGCCCTGGTGGTCGTTCACTAAATTAAGTAGCTCATCTTCATGTTGATTTTTGCTTGAACGGCCATAAAGGGTTTTAATGCGCTTTGACAGCTTATATGAATAAAAAGGTGACTCAGCCCCTGTTCTTGCCTCAATGGCAGAGGTGCCAATGATTTGGTTTGTTTTTGGGTCTTCTAAAACAAATAAATAATATTCATTGTTTGGGGTGTGACGAATATGTTGCCATGAAGCGGTTGCGTGCTCTAAGCGTTGGGCAAGCAAGGTTCTGTTTTTAGGAAGCGTTGTGAGCCCAAAGCCACTTTCTTTTGCTAAGGCATGAATTGCATTGAGGTCTGCGTCTTTAGCACTTCGGAGCAAAAGATGATTCATGCGTGTTTGCCTTGATTAAAAGAGGTTGCTATTTAGGTAGTATATACTACCGATTTAACTTGTCATGCTATGCGCACTGCGTGACAGAAACTTAGCGCCATTAGGCTATAGAGATAAAGGCAGAAAACCCAAATGATTGATAATATTTTGAAAAACACGCATCCGGAATGGCATGATATTTTAACCCAAGCGCTTTTGGCGATGGATAAAAAATATTTAGGTGAATTAGGGATCTTGCCTACGCCCCGCGGCGTGTGCGGGGGGGCCAGGGGTGCCGCGGACAAGCCGCGGGTCGTAGGCGGTGTTTATTATTTGCCCAAACAGGA
>JASJHH010000073.1:0-4874 GCA_033791145.1 Legionella sp. | reverse complement strand
GCAAGTTGTTGCATTAACTCCTACCTTAATATTGAGTAAATTTTAAAACCTCGGGCTACACTTTAACTAAATTATTCGGCCTGTTAGAATTCATGCGTTATTGAACCCAATCCCATCGATTCAGGCTTTTTTATGGCGCAGGACGTTTTTTCTATTCAGTTCGAATATCGCGCTTATTCTGCCAGTTTAATTGCTTCTCAAAATAATAAAGAAATATTTAATGATTTATTACTCGCGACGATAGAATTAAATATATATCTATATGATATATATGAGCAAATAGGCGAAAAAAACAAACAGCGGGTTTTACTCGCTGAATATGCGCTTTTAAGGCCTTATATTAAAAGCATGGCCCCCGCGGACAAGCCGAGGGGCGTAGGCGTTTTGACGTACTCTCAAGAACAAGATTTAACGCGTCAAATCTTAAGTAACACAGAAAAGTTTGATTTTTGGCGACGTGTTTCAGGGCGTATACAACGCGTCCTGCTTTTCGCTTGGGCTTTTTTAGAACCTTTAATTAATGCAGGAAAAGCAATAACCAAAAGCATTGCCTCTTGTGGCGGTTTACTGAGATTTATTAATCTTATTTTTTTCCTGCCACGGCTTTTAGTGCATTTTTTTTTATTATTTAAATATCTACTCTCTACGCATCAGCCTCAAATCAGAACCTATCTCGAGATTGAT
Source organism: Legionella sp. (assembly GCA_033791145.1). GTDB lineage: Bacteria > Pseudomonadota > Gammaproteobacteria > Legionellales > Legionellaceae > JAALKW01. The sequence goes on along the minus strand of JASJHH010000073.1, from coordinate 4,190 downwards.
TCAAGAGGGTTTACACTCTTAAATGATCTAGTATTACTTTCTGTGGCTATATTCGCTTTCTTTTGTTTTGTGGGTGCATGGGCGCCTTTTGCGGTATACCTCACGATAGCACTTCAAGTCGCAGAGTTTTTAATCTCTACTGCTGTGATGTGCTTTGAAGGATCGCGCTTAAATGGTTTGATGATTTATCAAACTGAGCTTACGCATTCATTAAGTAAAGATGCCAAAAATATTGTATTAGAACAGCTAAATGCATTTATTTTATATCAAAAATCAATTAGAGTATTTCCTGTGATTACACGTGCCTTATTAGTAGTTTGTTCTTTGGCTTTTTTGCCATCCTGCGCTGCTTTAAGTTTAGTTATTCCATTAATGGGGGCTATTTTTTCTCTTATATTGGTTTCTGTAAGAGCACCTTGTTTGCAAGGTTATTTTCTTCCTGATAAACCCAAAAGTGATTTATTTCGCTTTTTTCATGAGGCACCTGAAAAAAAGGAATTTTCTAATGAACATGAACATCAGTCGTCTGCAGCATTTGCAACAACTTGAATCAGAAAGCATTCATATACTGCGAGAAGTCGTTGCTGAAGCAAAAAATCCAGCCATGATGTATTCCATCGGGAAAGATAGTTCTGTCATGCTACATCTTGCCCGCAAAGCATTTTATCCCGGGAAAATACCTTTTCCATTATTACATGTAGATACAACCTGGAAGTTTCAAGAAATGATTCGGTTTCGAGATAAAACCGCGAAAAAATTAGATTTGGAACTCATCGTACATACGAATCAAGACGGCATTGAGGAGCAAATTACACCGTTTACACATGATAGTACGGTGTATACCCATACAATGAAAACAGTGGGATTAAAACAGGCATTAGATAAACATAAATTTGATATGGTTTTTGGTGGCGCACGCAGAGACGAAGAAAAATCACGCGCGAAAGAACGTATTTTTTCGATTCGCAGCGAGAATCATCGATGGGATCCTAAAAATCAAAGACCTGAATTATGGGATATCTATAATACAAAAATTCATCAAAACGAAAGTATTCGTGTTTTTCCTTTATCTAATTGGACTGAGTTAGATATTTGGCTTTATATTTCCCAAGAAAACATAGACATCGTACCCCTTTATGCGGCTTCGATGCGGCCTGTGATTGAACGTGATGGCATGCTTTTAATGTGTGACGATGCGCGCTTACAACTCAAAGAAGGCGAGCAAATAGAAAATAAAATGGTTCGATTTAGAACGCTAGGCTGCTATCCATTAACCGGTGCGATTGAATCAAACGCGGCGTCGCTCCCAGAGATTATCGGTGAAGTGTTGAGTAGCAAAACCTCTGAGCGACAAGGACGAATGATTGATCAAGATGCAACAGCATCCATGGAGAAAAAGAAGCAAGAGGGGTATTTTTAATGCTTGATTTTACAGATTCACTCAATCTACATGAACAAAAAGACCTCTTGCGGTTTATTACCTGCGGCTCTGTTGATGATGGCAAGTCAACTTTAATTGGTCGGCTTTTATATGAATGCCAACTGATTCATGACGACCAAATGGATAAGCTAGCATCAGACAGCAAGCGCTTTGGCACAACAGATGAATTATTTGATTTTGCTTTATTGGTTGATGGCCTAGCATCAGAGCGTGAACAAGGTATTACCATCGATGTAGCATACCGCTTTTTTAATACCGACAAACGAAAGTTCATTGTCGCGGATACGCCAGGGCATGAACAATATACAAGAAACATGGCGACAGGTGCCTCAACAGCCCATGCGGCAATTGTATTGGTTGACGCAAGAAAAGGTTTGCTTACCCAAACTTGTAGGCATAGCTACATTGTTTCAATGCTTGGCGTGAAACACGTTATTTTGGCGATTAATAAAATGGATTTGGTGGCTTATGACGAAACTATTTATGATCAAATCAAACAAGCATATATTACATTTTCAGATGCACTAGGATTCACAAAAATAGAAGTGATTCCTATCTCTGCTTTAAAAGGCGATCAGATACAAACGAATTCAACAAACATGCCCTGGTACGAGGGCCCTACTCTGGTTGATTATCTTGAGCAAATTCCAGTAACAACACAATCTGAGACAGAAGACCCTTTTCGAATGCCCGTGCAATGGGTTAATCGTCCGCATGGTGATTTTAGAGGCTTTTCAGGAAGAATTGCATCAGGCTGTTTAAAGCCCGGTGACCGCGTTAAAACGCTTCCAGGCCTGCAAGAAACAAGCATAGAGCGCATCGTAACCTATGATGGCGATTTAGATGTCGCAGTAACCGGTCAATCCATTACCTGTGTTTTAAAAGATGAGATAGACCTATCTCGCGGTTCTGTTTTAGTGAGTCACGACGCACCTTGTGAAACTTCAGAACAATTTGAAGTGCAGTTATTATGGATGCATGAAAAACCGATGGTGTCAGGCAGACAGTATTTATTAAAGCAAGGCCCAACGTCAGCTTTATGCACGCTCGGCAAACTTAAATATCAAATTGATGTGAATACAATGGAGCATTTGGCTGCAAAAGAATTGCATCTCAATGAAACAGGCCGATGTGACATGATGCTTGATCAAAGCATCCCTTTTGAGCCCTATACCAAGAACAAAGCACTCGGTGGTTTTATCTTAATTGATCGCATGACGAATGCGACGGTTGCCGCAGGGTTTATTGAGTTTGCGTTAAGGCGTGCAACAAATATCCATGAACAGCATTTAACCATCAACCAATCCATGCGTGCGGACATAAAAGCACAAAAGCCGATGGTGATTTGGTTCACAGGATTATCGGGCTCAGGTAAATCAACCATTGCGAACCTTGTAGAGCAGCGACTCAATCATTTAGGAAAGCACAGCATGTTATTGGATGGCGATAATATCAGGCGCGGACTGAATTGCGATCTTGATTTTACAGACACAGGACGTGCTGAAAATATTCGCCGCATTGCAGAAGTGAGTAAACTTATGACAGAGGCGGGTTTAATTACCTTAGTTTCTTTTATTTCTCCTTTTGAATCAGAGCGTGAGATGGCAAAAAATTTAATTGGAGACAGCCAGTTTTTAGAAGTTTTTGTTGATGCGTCTTTAGCATTAGCTGAAACGCGTGATGTCAAAGGGCTTTATAAAAAAGCACGAGCAGGTGAGATTAAAAATTTCACTGGCATAGGCAGCCCTTATGAACGCCCCACAAATCCAGATTTGCAGCTTGATGTTGCAAATTTATCTGCAGAGGCGGCAGCAGAGCAAGTGCTTGATTTATTAAAATTAAAAAAAGCTTTTTAAAAAATATGTGAGATGAAATGGACTTCATGTACTCTGTGGCAGGCGCTTTAACCGGATTTTTTGTTGGACTAACCGGTGTTGGGGGCGGTGCGCTCATGACACCAATATTGCTACTGATTTTTGGTGTTTCACCGACCACAGCTGTTGCAACGGATTTATGGTTTGCGACAATTACAAAAGTATTTGCACTCATCATTCATCATCGAGAACAACAGATAGAATGGCCGATTGTTAGGCGTTTATGGATGGGCAGTTTACCCGCCACAAGTGTGTTTGTCATAGCACTTTTATTCGGCGTTTTGGATGGTATAACAAATAAATTATTACCGAGTATCATTGGCGTTACGATTTTAATCACAGCACTCGGCATGTTAATAAAAATGCGACTGCAAAACACAGAATCACTCTCCATCTTTAACCACCTTCAAGCACTCAAACCCTTACAAAAAACGCTGACGATTATAGGCGGCGCTATGCTGGGTATTATGGTCTCACTTACTTCTATTGGCGCTGGCGCCTTGGGCAGTCTTTTATTGATTTATTTGTATCCATCAAGGCTCACGCCACATAAGCTTGTAGGAACAGATATTGCACATGCAATCCCACTTGCTTTAATCGCAGGTCTCGGATATTTAATATCAGGTCATGTGAATACAAGCATGTTGCTTTCTATGCTAATCGGCTCCATCCCTGCTGCTATCATAGGCAGCCTATGTGCCTCACGTTTTAGTCAAAACAAATTAAGACTGTGTCTGGTGACCATACTGAGCATTTCAGGACTAAAACTCGTGTTTATCTGAATGAGTCACCTTATAGCTAACCCGCTAGACTTTTCCGTCTGATACAGCTAATAATACCCTCGATTTTTAAAAAGGGATTTTAGCTTTATGAAA
>JASJHH010000072.1:0-13387 GCA_033791145.1 Legionella sp. | reverse complement strand
GGATGGTTATTTTGCAAGAAAACTCGAACAGATGACGCCTTTTGGTGCTTTTCTTGACCCTGTTGCGGATAAGTTATTGGTGGCATCGAGTTTATTACTTTTAGTCGGGGCAGGAGATAGAGGCTATATTACATTACCTGCGATTGTGATTGTCGGGCGTGAAATTGTCATTTCGGCATTACGAGAATGGATGGCTGAAATTGGCAGTCGTGCAAGTCTTTCAGTGAGTTATATAGCGAAAGTAAAAACAACAGTGCAAATGATAGCTTTGATATTATTGCTCGCTTTCTCACCTGCGTTATCGATGTCGGGCATTTTAGGTGTGTTTGGTGTGGTGCTGCTTTATGTGGCTGCTATATTAACGATTTGGTCTATGGTTGCTTATTTAATTGTGGCATGGCCAATACTTCTGAAAAAAACAGGCAGAAGCAGTTGACACCAGGACTGTTTCGGGTAAAATCCTCCTCGTTGAGATGCGGGAATAGCTCAGTGGTAGAGCACAACCTTGCCAAGGTTGGGGTCGCGAGTTCGAACCTCGTTTCCCGCTCCAAACAGAAGCGACCCTTGTCGCTTTTTTTGTATTGATTGGCTGGGTGGCAGAGTGGTTATGCAGCGGCCTGCAAAGCCGCGTACGCCGGTTCGATTCCGGCCCGAGCCTCCAAAGTTATGCCCAGGTGGCGAAACAGGTAGACGCAAGGGACTTAAAATCCCTCGAGAGCAATCTCGTGCCGGTTCGACTCCGGCCCTGGGCACCAACTTATCATACGTGTAAATTCGCGAGGTAAATCATGACTTTTCTTGTGACAGAGCAGTGTATTAAATGTAAATACACTGATTGTGTTGAAGTGTGTCCTGTCGATTGTTTCTATGAAGGACCTAATTTTTTAGTGATTCATCCTGATGAATGCATTGATTGCGCTTTGTGTGAACCGGAGTGTCCTGTTGATGCGATTATTTCAGAAGATGATATGACCGATGAGCAGCGTCAATTTTTAGAGATTAATGCTGAGCTTGCTGAAAAATGGCCTAATATTACCGTTCAAAAAGATGGCCCACCTGATGCAGCAGACTGGGAACACAAAGCCGATAAATTACAGCATTTAGAAAAAGAATGGCCCAAAAAATAAACTTACTTGCGATAGAAACCTCGACGTCACGTGCGTCTGTGGCGCTCTCGGTAGCAGGCAAGCGATTTGTTTTAGACGAAACAGGTACGCATCAGCATGCAAAAGTATTGCTTTTAATGATAGAGCAATTGCTTAGCACAGCAGGCATTGATTTTAAAGCGCTAGATGGCATTGTATTCGGTGAAGGACCTGGTAGTTTCACGGGAGTTCGCGTGGCATGTAGTGTTGCTAAGGGGTTGGCTTACGCATATAATCTTCCGGTTTTTCCTGTGAGCGGATTGCAGGCTATTGCCAGTGAAGTAAGGCAATTTAAGCAACCGGCTTTAGTGATGCTTGATGCACGTATGCATCAAGTATATTGGGCTTTTGAGCCACAACTAGATTGTATTGCTAAAGTGAGTTCACCTGAAAATGTGTGTATTCCAGAAAACACACCAGTGGTTTTAGCGGGCGTTGGATTTAAGCCTTATGTTGCGGCTTTACCTGAAGTTGTGCGTCAAGCAATCATCAGCCAGCATGATATTTTTCCAGAGGCATCTGTCATGATAGATTTAGTACAAGCAGGCGGGATAGCATCTGTAACAGCTGAAAAAGCGGTGCCAAGTTACGTTCGGGAGCAAGTAACAGGAGATGGACGTGGATAAAAAATTATTAACAATGCTCGCATGTCCTTTATGCCAAGGAAAATTATTACACAAGCAATCGGAGCTCATTTGTTGTTTTGATAGACTGGCTTATCCGATTCGTGATGGTATTCCTGTGATGATTGAGCAAGAAGCGCGCATATTGACTCTCAAAGAGAAAGAAGCTTTATAAATAAACCAAAATAAGGTAGAATGTTTTTATTATGAGCATAGGCGAGCAGTCAATTAAAATTTTGCTCATGCAGACAAGGAGTGCTGCCCAATGTTGTTCTTTAATATAATTTCAAACCGTCGTTGGAAATGGCCTTTTTTGCTATTGATAGCAGGTCTGTTTTTTTTGGTTTGGATTTTTTTAGTTAAGCCTTACACCGTTAAACGACTACAATTTCAAGCCACACAAACAGCGAATAAATTAGTGGATGGCTTTTCTAGTCGTTCACTTGAAGATTTGGCTGCAATTGAGCAACTTTTTTTATCGATTGAAACAAAATACAAATATCATAAAACAGATGCAATCTTAATTGATGATTTAAACACTTATTTTAATCAAATGCATGGCTTAGAATCATTTATATTGCCACCACGAGACATGGATAGTGCACTGATTTTCTTTAATCCTTATATTCAGACTGCACAAAAATACAATGAAAATAAGACCTGTGAGCGCGCCTTGAAATCATCTCTTAAGCCGCTTAAGGCCTATAAAACAATGACGCTCATTCCTATCGATGGTGCACTTTGTGTGTATGATCCAAAATTACAAATGTTTGCGGTTTTAAATTTAAAAACAGCCTTAAGTGAGCATTTGAAAAAAGAGCGCATGCGCGGTTATTTTCTTGCTTTATTAGAAGATCAATTGCCAGCACTCATGCCAGCGTACTGGCAATTTTCTCGTGTTCATTCTCGATTTTTTTCTTTTTTAGGGACTGAATGGAAAATTCATGTGTATCCGAGTGGTGCATATGTTGAATCAAGTTTTAGGCGAGCCTTTTTTATTTTTTGTACGATGGCTTTAAGCGGATTAGGATTATTGGGCTGGTGGTTTTTAAGGCGACGCGTATCGAATACAGCACTCGATCCTAATTATGTGGCGCATTTAAAGCAATTGGCTTTGTTTGATGGGGTCACTAATTTACCAAATCGAAGACATTGTCTGGATCACTTAAATATTGTTTTAAAGCGTGCAAAACGAACACATACTTCTTTTTCGGTGTGTTTTATGGATTGTGATAAATTTAAAAAAATCAATGATACCTATGGCCACTCTGTTGGGGATCAAGTCCTGCGTCATATTTCAGATGAAGTCTCTCGGGTGATACGAGATAATGATTTTTTTGCGCGTTTTTCAGGCGATGAATTTTGCTTGATTCTAGAAGACACAACAGCGAATCAAGATTTAGATGCAGCACTGAATAAAATTTTAAAAACCATTGCTACGCCTATTTTCACAGGGGAACATAAAATTTCAGTCACAATGAGTATTGGCGTGTCTGTGTATCCTGCAGCAGGACAATCAGCAGATAGTTTATTAAGACATGCAGATAAGGCGATGTATCTTGCAAAGCGTAATCAAAAAAATACGTATATTATTTATCAGCCTTAAGCTCATCTAATTTTGCATTGATACGTGCTTGTAAAAAACGGTCTTTTAAAGATAGTGTTTTAGCGAGCTTAAAAAAGCGGCGGGCTTCTTTGGTATTGCCCTGAAGCAGGTGGCATTCAGCATAGGTAAAATAAGCTTGTGCTTTGTGATGATTATCAGAGGATGCCCCTGCTAAGGCATAGCACACCGGTAAGTCACGTGGAAAGCTGCGATGTGCTTGCAATAAAACATATGCGGCGCGATCAAGTTGATTGGCTTTTGAATAAGCCTCTGCCTGCGCCATAATCAGCGCATAATTTTCAGGATAATTGTCAAGTAAAGCTTTTAGGCGGTTAATGGCATCATCATGTTTTTTTAGTTTACTCTCGGTTTCAGCTAAGGCAATGCCATAATATAAATTATCATGTGCTTCGGCTGCGAGACTATGGAGAATATCAAAGGCTTGTTCAGGTTTATTTTCACGCATGAGCGTCAGCGCGCGGCCATACAAACAAGGATTATCGAGCGTTTCGAGTGTTGGGCAGCGGCTGTTATAATCATCTCGTAATCTTTTATTGTGTTGTTTAGACGTCAAATTACGAATACGTTCTTTGGTAAGCGCGTAATTTAAGCTATCAGGGCTTGTTTTCGGCGTATTTTTTGTACTAATCCGATGTTCTGCTTCTGAAATTCGGTCATCATCTAAGGGATGTGTACGTAAAATAGTAGGGACACTAACAGATGAATAACGTGCGTGTTCTTGCATGCGCTTAAAAAAGGCTGTCATGCCGCGCGGGTCAAAGCCTGCGCGCTTTAGCATGTCTATGCCAATACGGTCGGCTTCTTTTTCGTTAGATCGAATAAAGTTGATGCTATCTTGTGCAAAGCCGCCAAGGGCTGCCATCACAGCGCCTTGCCCGATACCAGGTACGATAGCGCCAAGGGCTATGCCTGCGAGTAGTGAGGCAATCATGGGGGCTTTCATGCGGCGCTGATGCTCAAGCATGTGATACAAATGATGCTGTCTAACATGGGCTATTTCATGTGCCATCACAGCGGCAAGTTCGCTTTCGTGCTCGCTGATTAAAAACAACGTACTATGAATACCAATGTGGCCGCCGGGTCCTGCAAATGCATTAATTTCGTCAGAGTTAACAATAAAAAAATCAGGGGGCGGGGATACATCTGTTTGTGCGCTGAGTTGTTTGCCTAGATGATTTAAATATTGATTGCTGAGCGGATCTCGTAAAACATTACTTGCATTATTAATTTGCGCAACAAATTCTTTTTCAATTTCATCTAGCTCGCTATTTGAGTAAGGTGAAAAAGAAGAGGCGTTATTAATTAATAAAAACACAGAGAAAAAAGTAGCGGCAAATCGCTTGAATAAACGCTTAGGATGGATCGATTGCGTCATAAGGCTACTCAAAAATTGAATAATTTGTTATCATACACACACTTTTTCCACAGTGATTGAATGATGCGCGATCTTTTTATGCAAGCAGCCTTAAAACAAGCATGGCTTGGACGCGGTGTAGCTGCGCCTAATCCTGCCGTTGGTGCGGTTGCTGTGCTTGATGAAAAGATTATAGCACAAGCCTCACATCCTGGGATGGGGCAGCCGCATGCAGAGCAATTATTATTTGATAGCTTACCGGATGACTGCTCACATATCACGCTATATGTCACACTCGAGCCTTGTAACCACTGGGGGCGCACGCCACCTTGTACAGATGGAATCATCGCACGGCGTTTCAAACAAGTGGTGTATGCATATGCTGATCCTAATCCGTTGGTTTCTAAAAATAACACAAAGGCGTTATTAGCACGTGAAGGCATTGAAGTGCTGCATTATCCATTACCTGAAATTGATGCGTTTTATGCAAGCTATGCTTTTTGGCTAAAAACAAACAGGCCGTTTGTAACGGTTAAAATAGCTCAAAGCCTAGACGGAAAAATTGCAGGTAAAAACAGCGCACGCGTGCAATTATCTAATGCGGCATGCGCTAAAGCCACACACGAAGCGCGATTACATACCGATGTCATTTTAACGACAGCAAAAACAATCGAACAAGATAATCCGTTATTGAATGCACGCATTGGTCATCAAATCATTCAAAAACCAATTGCGATTATCTAAAAAAAAACACGACTTAGGACCGATGCAAACATTCACAAAACAGCCAAAAAATTACATGTATACCATGATATTAGTTTAGATAATATTTTGCTTGATTTAGGGCGTTTAGGTTACCACGATGTGTGGGTTGAGGCAGGCAGCAAGTTATTTAATGCCTTGCATCAAGAACAACTAGTACAACGAACGATTTTATATATTGCACCCAATAGCTTGGGTATTGATGCATTGTCGTTATATCAAAACAAAAATCAAAATATATTATCAGGGGCTAAAACAACCACTTGTGATGTATTAGATAATAATTGTCGCGTGATATTAGATTGGTAAAAAAGGGGAGAAGCACATGTTTACAGGCTTAGTGACATCATGCGGTACATTATTAAGTCAAACCAACACAGAATCAGGCATGCGCTTGGTGTTTGAAGCAGATTTTAAGGATTTAATTTTAGGTGAAAGCATTGCAATCAATGGTGTTTGTCTGACTTTAATTTTAGATAATGAAGCAAAGTGTTTGATTTTTGATGTTTCACCTGAAACACAGCAGTGCACGAATTTAGGTAAGCTTATGCTCGGTGATAAAGTCCATCTTGAGCGCGCGCTGCGGCTTTCAGATAGATTGGGTGGGCATTATGTGACAGGTCATGTTGATACAACGGCACGACTTGCTAGCATCACGCCAGTAGATGATTGCCTTGAAATGGTGATTGATGGGTTTACATCAGAGCAGATGCGTTATTTATGCTTGAAAGGCAGTGTGGCGCTAGATGGCGTGAGCCTCACGATTAATGCGTTTGATCACAGTAAAAATAATATTGCAGTGATGCTGATTCCACATACACTGTCTAAAACCATATTATCGACATGGGTGATTGGGCAATGCATTAATATTGAGTTTGATTATCTTGCTCGTGTGTTGGTTCATCAATTGCAATTGGGTTCTTTACCTGATTCGACTATACTACCGCTTTTTGAACGCTCTTTAACGAGCAAAGAGGTTTCTGTATGACATGCTTTTCTTCCTCGGTTGAGGACGCATTACAAAGGCTTCGCGCGGGTCGCATGGTGATTTTAACGGACGATGAAGATCGTGAAAACGAAGGCGATTTAATTATTTCGGCAGCGCATGCAACGCCTGAAGCAATTAATTTCATGACGCGTTTTGGGCGCGGTTTAATTTGTTTGCCGATGGCAGGGCATTTAATCGATAAAATTGATTTGCCCATGATGACCGCTCGCAATCGCTCACCGTATGGCACAGGATTTACTGTGTCGATTGAAGCCGCCACAGGCGTTACAACCGGTATTTCCGATAAAGACCGTGCACATACCATACAAGTTGCGATTGATGATGCATCAACACCAGAAAATATTATTTCACCGGGCCATGTTTTTCCTTTGCGCGCACGCAGTGGCGGTGTATTTGAACGCCAAGGTCAAACAGAGGGCAGTGTTGATTTAATGCAATTAGCGGGTCTTAAACCGGCCGCCGTGATTTGCGAAATTATTAATTTAGATGGCACCATGAGTCGTCGTAAAGAACTGCTCGCGTTTTCAAAAACACATGATATTCCATTAGTGAGTGTGCGTGACATCATGGACTATCGTATTCAACGCGAAGTTTTAGTGGATGTGGTTGCAACCAATCGACTGCCATTACGTACGCATGGTGATTTCACCATGACTTTATTTCAGAATCAAATGGATAAGGCTGAGCATTTTACGTTGATGAAGGCGCCATTTGATGTCAATGCGAGCCCGCTGGTTAGAATTCACTCTGAGTGCATCACCGGTGACTTATTTGGTTCGGCACGATGTGATTGTGGTGGGCAATTAGAAGCGTCTCTTGCCAAAATAGCAAAAGAAGGCGGTGTGTTGATTTACTTGCGCCAAGAAGGGCGTGGCATTGGCCTTGCGAATAAATTAAAAGCGTATGCACTGCAAGATAATGGGCTGGATACGGTTGAGGCCAATGAGCATTTGGGTTTGCCTGTGGATAGCAGGGATTATGCTGTTGCTTATCAGCTATTGCGCCACTTTGGTTTGAAACAAGTACGTTTGTTAACTAATAATCCAAGTAAAGTCGAAGCGCTTGAGCGATACGGCATGGTCGTGACGGAACGTTTATCGCTTTGCGTGTCAGAAACGGCTGAAAATCGGGCATACTTAAAAACAAAGCAAGAAAAGCTAGGGCATTTCTTAGAACTGGATATCGAAGCATGAAGCATACGAATCATATTGCAATTGTAGTGAGCTTATTTAATCGTAAAGTTACCCAGGCCCTTCAAGATGGGGCGCTTGAGGCGCTCGCGGCGGCAGGTTTTTCTTCAGAAGCTATTACGGTTATTGAAGTACCAGGGGCTGTTGAAATTCCACTGGTTGCGAAAGCACTGGCTCAAAAAAATAAATTTAGTGCGATTTTAGCATTGGGCGCCGTGATTCGAGGCGAGACCACGCATTATGATTATGTGTGTGAGCAAGTCAGCAGAGGCTGCCAAGACGTGATGTTAGCACACGACGTGCCCGTTATTTTTGGCATATTGACCACAGAAAACGAAGCACAAGCCTGGGACAGACTCGGGGGCGCGCACGGACATAAAGGGCATGATGCTGTAGACGCCGCATTGGCGATGGTTCAAATATTAGAAGCAATAAAGCATATATAAGGCATATAGCATGACAAAATTTTTATTTGTTACAGGGGGCGTTGTTTCCTCACTTGGGAAAGGCATTGCAGCCGCTTCACTTGCAGCAATTCTTGAAGCCCGCGGATTACGTGTCACACTGATTAAATTAGATCCCTATATAAATGTTGACCCTGGCACCATGAGCCCTTTTCAGCATGGTGAAGTATTTGTCACACGGGATGGCGCAGAAACCGACTTAGACTTAGGGCATTACGAACGTTTTGTTAGAACACCCATGACCAAGCTAAATAACTTTACAGCGGGCAAAGTGTACGAAAACGTCATAAAAAAAGAACGACGCGGGGATTATTTAGGACGAACCGTACAAGTTATTCCACATATTACGAACGAGATTAAGCGCGCGATTCACCAAGGCGGCAAAGGGTTTGATGTGGCCATGGTTGAAGTGGGTGGCACCGTGGGCGACATTGAGTCACTGCCTTTTTTAGAAGCCATTCGTCAAATGCGCATAGAGTTGGGTTCAGAACATGCACTCTCTATTCATCTGACACTCGTGCCTTATATTGCAACAGCCGGCGAAACAAAAACCAAGCCCACACAACACTCAGTCAAAGAGCTGCGCTCTATTGGAATTCAGCCTGATGTTTTAATTTGTCGTTCAGAGCGAAAACTCTCGAAACAAGTACGAGAAAAAATTGCATTATTTACCAATGTTGAAAAAGAAGGGGTCATCGCCCTGCAAGATGCAAAAAGCATTTATCAAATTCCTATGATGTTACATCAACAAGGTTTAGATGATTTATTGGTAAGAAAATTGCATTTAGGTGATTTAAAGCCTGCAGACTTACATGAATGGGAAGCGGTCGTTAAAGCAGAAGCATCGCCTAACATGACGGTTAAAGTTGGCATGGTTGGTAAATATACGGATTTGAGTGATGCGTATAAGTCACTTAACGAAGCGTTGTTACATGCAGGTATTCACACCAAAACACAGGTTAAAATTGTTTATATTGATGCAGAACGCATTGAAAAAGAAGGGCCAAGTGCACTTGAAGCGCTGGACGCTGTTGATGCAATTTTAATTCCCGGTGGCTTTGGTGAGCGCGGCATTGAAGGTAAAATACAAGCTGTACAATATGCACGTGAGAAAAAACGACCGTTTTTAGGGATTTGTTTGGGCATGCAGGTCGCGGTAATTGATTTTGCACGACACAAGGCAGGACTCACCGAGGCAAACTCGTCTGAATTTAATCAAGCAACACCACATCCAGTTGTGGGGTTAATTACAGAATGGCTTGATGAAGCAGGTGATGTAAAACTTCGGGACGCGAGCAGTGATTTAGGCGGTACCATGCGTCTTGGCGCACAAGTCGCTAAGCTCACAGCAAATTCACTGGCAAAAGCTGCTTACGGTGAAACGCGGGTGACTGAGCGTCACAGGCATCGTTATGAAGTGAATAATCATTATATTGATGCATTAGAACAAGCAGGCCTTGTGATAGGCGGGCGCTCAACGGATGGTGAGTTGGTTGAAATGGTAGAGTTGCCAGACCACCCTTGGTTTTTAGGGTGTCAATTTCATCCGGAATTCACATCAACCCCGCGTGACGGCCATCCTTTATTTAAATCATTTATTTTGGCAGCACGTGCAGCACACGACAATGCACATAAAAACAAGGAATAGTTCATGAAATTATGCGGATTTGATGCGGGGCTTAGTGCCCCTTTATTTTTGATTGCAGGGCCCTGTGTGATAGAAAGCGAAGGTTTGGCCATTGAAACCGCAGGATATTTAAAAGCGCTTTGTGGTGAATTAGGTATAAATTTTATTTATAAATCATCGTTTGATAAAGCCAATCGCTCATCAGGCACGAGTTATCGCGGGCCTGGTATCGAGAAAGGCCTTAAAATACTGGAAAAAGTAAAAAAAGATGTGGGGGTGTCTATCCTCACGGATGTACATGAAGACACGCCACTTCATGAAGTGGCAAGTGTGGTTGATGTATTACAAACCCCTGCTTTTTTATGTCGTCAAACTAATTTTATTCAAAATGTCGCAAAAACCAATAAGCCTGTAAATATTAAAAAAGGCCAGTTTTTATCGCCGTGGGAAATGAAGCACGTGGTGGCTAAAGCAAAAGCTGTGGGCAACGATTCGATAATGGTGTGTGAGCGAGGCGCGAGCTTTGGCTATAATAATTTAGTGTCTGATATGCGCTCGCTGAGTATTATGCGCGAAGCAAACTGCCCCGTTGTTTTTGATGCAACGCATTCGGTGCAATTACCCGGTGGAGGGGATGGCGTCTCTGGCGGACAACGTGAGTTTATTCCAGTGCTTGCACGTGCTGCGGTTGCTGCCGGCATTTCAGGGCTTTTCATGGAGACTCATCCTAATCCTGAAAAAGCACTCAGCGATGGACCCAACAGTTGGCCTTTAGATAAAATGCGTGTGTTACTCGAGCAACTCATGGCAATAGATGCTGTGTTTAAAGAAACAGGTGAGTTGATTTAACCAATTAAAACGCTTCTCCCGCGGGGCCTATTCTGTGGACACATTTTTGCGACTGCAAGTGCAGCGCGGCGGGAAGTAATCTAGAAATATGCTATACACGCCAATAATATTCCCGTTCGGGAGTATTTATTTGATTAAATTAAAAAAACACGCTAAAATTACCGTACGGGAACATTAAAGGCGCCCTTATGATTCAATCCGCAAAAGACATTGGACAAACAATTCGCCATACACGCAAGCAACTTGGCGTAACACAAAGTGACTTGGCACTGGCCGCAGGCACAGGCTTACGATTTATTATTGATTTAGAAAAAGGTAAACCGACTTGCCAAATTGGCAAAGTACTCCAAGTGTTACAAGTCCTCGGAATTCAATGTAAACTATCTCACGCGGAGGTTAAGCCCCTTGAAACGTAAATTAGAGGTTTACCTAAACCAAGCGCGAGTCGGTCAATTAGCTATAAGCCCACACAACGATGTGACTTTTACTTATCAAAAAGAATATGCTGTAAATAAGCAAAATCAGGCGTTATCCCAATCACTGCCTTTGCAAAAAGCGACTTTTAGCACTAAACAATGTCGTCCTTTTTTTTCCGGTATTTTACCTGAAGCACATTTACGAACAGCCATTGCACGACAGTTAGGCATCAGTGAAAAAAATGATTTTGCCTTGCTATCCGCAATTGGCGGTGAGTGCGCGGGGGCTGTTAGTTTGCTTCCACCCGATTTAGCGCCCGCCAATCTAAAACCAGACTATCGAATCATTAATGACAATGCTGTTGCAACCATTTTAGAAACTATGATCCAAAAACCGATGCTCGTAGGAGAAGATGGTATTCGTTTATCCCTGGCAGGGGCACAAGACAAATTGGCCATTGCATTAATAGATGGTCATATCGCCATCCCCATGGGGGGTGCACCTAGCACGCATATACTCAAACCCATCAATCGAGAATTCCCTTCTTTAATTGAAAACGAGTGTTTTTGTTTGAATCTAGCCCGAAAAATGGATTTGAACACTGCCGAAGCAGCTTTGCATGAGGCTGATGGGAAACCATACTTATTAATAAAACGCTACGATCGGATTCAAACTAATCAGCACATTCAACGTTTACATCAGGAAGACTTCTGCCAGGCGCTTGGCATTATCCCTGAAATGAAATATCAGCGCGAAGGTGGCCCCGGGCTAACGGATTGTTTTCAATTAATAAGACAAGTATCAAGCTTACCTGTCGTTGATATTAAAGCATTACTGCGAGGTGTTTTATTTAACTTAATCATTGGTAACAATGATGCGCACGGTAAAAACTTTTCTTTAGTATACAAAAATCAACAAACGCGGCTAGCCCCTTTTTACGATATGATTTCAACTGCATACTATCCAGAGCTTGCGACTAAAATGGCAATGAAAATGGGTAACAAATATAATTTTGATATGCTTTACCCACGACATATTATTCAAATGGCCGAAGCAGCACATTTATCAAAAGCACTCGTTCAGAAAGAGGCTATTAATATGATAGATAAACTCCAAACGCATTTAACAGAAAGTCCATTTACACCTCTTATTTTAAAACGAACACAAACACTGCTAAAACGATTTCAAGTGTAGGAGTGGGCGGTGGATGGGATTAATAAGATAAGTTATGCGGAGAGACAGGGATTCGAACCCTGGGAAGGTTTCCCTTCAACGGTTTTCAAGACCGCCGCAATCGACCACTCTGCCATCTCTCCGGGCTTCGCATCATATCGTAACAGATAAATGCTTGCAACCCGGAGGGGTAAATTTTTTGTTATTTAAAGCTTGTGGTCTTGAGCTTCAGCCTGTGAGTCATCTGCGCCGCGACCGATGCTCATTCGATCGCGATAAGCATGTGTTTTGTCTTGTACAGGATTCAACAATGGGTCAACCTTTTGTTGAACAAAATCACGTATCGATTGAGGCATGAGATCCCCATTTTTTTCATCGGCAGCATCAATTTTCGCTTTAATTTGTTTGCAAGTCTGTGTTAGAGCAGGAAGCAGAGCTTGACCCTTTGAACCCAATGTGTTTGAACCCAATGTGGTTTTTTCTTGTTTTAAAAGTTCTTCTGTCTGGTGTTGTAACTTAAAAAGTAAATCCCCTATATTATCTATTAGGCCGTTCTCATCTTTAGTGAGATTCTTCAGAATGGTCTTCTGAAGAAGAACAGAACCTCGGTGGATGGATGTGCCCTGATGAATACCAGTAAGTATAGCGATTGTTGACAGTGCGGCGTCGGCTTCGGGCGTGGATTCTTTATTTAATTCCTCAAGCGATTGAGCCGCTTCAGAGAAGTTTGAGAATATTGTATTTTTCGTTCTATCCGTTATGATCTGATCTTTACCTCTCGGGCTTGCTTTTCTGAGGATTTCTATTTCTTTTTTATGTTCTTTCGTATCATCTGCAGCGCTTTTACAAGCATTAACTAATACAAAAAATTGTAGGTGTAAACTAGGAATACTTGTTACGTTAGGCGTTATTGGTGTTGTAGTGTACGATGCGTCCAAGTATGAGGCTTGGAATTGATTCATCTTGGCTTTTATGTCAATTAATTTGTTCTCTAATGGCCCCGGAAGTACTTTTGTAGAGACTACACCATGCCTACTTTTGTCAAGTACTTCTATCATCTTCGTGACTTGTTCAAGCATAGAATCAACAGTTATACCTAACTGTAAATTTGGATCGAAAGGAGCAGAACCAAGTGCCATAGGGATGT
>JASJHH010000071.1:0-3948 GCA_033791145.1 Legionella sp. | reverse complement strand
GCTGCTGCTGGTGGCGGTGCAGCTGCTGCTGGTGGTGGCGATGCAGCTTTATCGCCTTTATGATGGTCTTTATGCGCTTTATATTCTTTTTTTAGATCTTTTTTTAGCGATTTATAACTTTGCTCGCCTTGTTTCATATACTTCTCAGAAAAACTCACTGTACTTAATCCCAGTGACACAGCGCCTATCAATACAACCGATAATATAATTGACTTTTTCATATTAAGCTCCAAAATTAAAGCATCTGCACTGTCTAATAATAGCCCAATAGAGCAAATAGACAAGCGGCTTGCAAAATGCTACCATCAGGCGCCTTTAATTGAGCCTTTATTTCGAAATACCTTCTCTCATGCCTAAAAAACTATTTATTAAAACCAACGGTTGCCAGATGAATGAATATGATTCATCTAAAATGCTTGATGTATTGCGCCATGCGCACGGCCTCGAAAAAACAGATAATCTGCTCGAAGCCGATGTGATTTTATTAAACACTTGCTCGATTCGTGAAAAAGCACAAGAAAAAGTTTTTTCTCAACTCGGTCAATGGCGACGATACAAACAAAATAATCCCCATGTTGTGATTGGTGTGGGCGGCTGTGTCGCAAGCCAAGAAGGTAAAGATATTATTAAACGCGAACCGCTGGTTGATTTAGTATTTGGTCCGCAAACCTTGCATCGCTTACCCCAAATGCTCGAAGAGCACTGGAAAACTAAAAAATCTGTCGTTGATATTTCTTTTCCTGAAATTGAAAAATTTGATCACCTGCCAGCCCCTCGCGCCGAAGGCCCTGTTGCTTTTGTATCGATTATGGAAGGCTGCAGTAAATATTGTAGTTATTGTGTCGTGCCTTATACACGCGGCGAAGAAATTAGCCGGCCGTTTGATTCAGTGCTCACCGAGTGCTATCAATTAGCTGAGCAAGGCGTGCGTGAAATTAATTTACTCGGCCAAAACGTGAACGATTATCAAGGCAAAATGCATGAAGGCGAAACAGCTGATTTAGCGCTGCTCATTCAATATATTTCAGCCATTGAGGGCTTAGATAGAATTCGCTTTACCACCTCACATCCATTGGCATTCACAGATAATTTAGTCAATGCATTTGCTGAGGTACCTGAACTTGCTAATCACTTGCATCTGCCCGTTCAAAGTGGTTCTGACCGTATTCTTGGCCTCATGAAACGCGGTTATACCGCACTTGAATTTAAATCGAAAATCAGAAAACTTCGTAAAGTACGCCCAGATATTAGGCTTTCTACGGATATCATCGTTGGATTTCCTGGCGAAACCGAAAAAGACTTTGAAGATACGCTTAATTTAGTGCATGAAATTGGCTTTGATTTATCGTTTAGCTTTATTTTTAGCGCCCGACCTGGCACCCCTGCTGCAAACTTGCCTGACGACACCCCAATGGAAGTTAAAAAACAACGACTTAAAATATTACAAGATCGCTTGCTGCTCCAAGCAACTCGTTACAGTGCAGCGATGGTAGGCAGTACGCATCGTGTATTGGTCACCGGCGCATCTAAGAAAAATCCAGATCAATGGGCAGGTCGTACAGAATGCAATCGGGTGATTAATTTTGATGGCCCTAAAGATTTAAAAGGCCAATTTGTAGAGATACATGTGACAGAAGCACAACCCAACTCTCTACGCGGGCGTCTTATAACAACCACAAAAATTGAGCCTGCTTGTGTCTAATTCAGAAGAACGCGTAACAGAACACTTTATCGTCCCTGAGTATTTAGCTGGCGAACGCGTAGACCGCGTGCTTGCTGTACTCATGCCTCAATTTTCACGCGCACAGCTGACCACCTGGCTCAAAGCTGGCTTTATTACCATTAATCAAGACAACTTAAAGCCCAAAATAAAACTCAAAGGTGGTGAGTCTATTATGCTCAATCGCCCGGCTGATGCGCCCTTGCCGCAAACAGAGCAACTCAAGCCTGAGCATATTGCGCTAGATATTATTTTTGAAGATGATGCATTACTTGTGATTAACAAACCAGCAGGCCTTGTGGTACACCCAGGCGCAGGAAACCCATCAGGAACACTCGTAAATGCTTTATTATATCACGACAGCAGCTTAAATCAGCTCCCTCGCGCAGGCATTGTGCATCGCCTCGATAAAGACACAACCGGATTATTACTCGTCGGCAAAACACTTGAAGCTTACACAGCATTAGTCAGACAAATGCAAGCCCGTGAAATCGACCGGCATTATATTGCACTCGTTCAAGGACATATTGTAGGCGGCAGCACACTCACCACAGGTTATGACCGCCATCCACGAAATCGCCTCAAAATGGCAGTATCTACCGGCGGTAAAGAAGCGATTACAAACTATACCGTTAAAAAGCATTATCCAGTCGCCCATGCGACCCTACTTAATTTAAAACTCATGACCGGCCGAACGCATCAAATTCGGGTGCACATGGCACATATTCGCCACCCCATTCTTGGCGATACACTGTATAGCGGCAGGCCAAAACATCCTAAGAATTTAGATGACCATGCCCGCGAATTATTTTTAAACTTCAAACGCCAAGCCTTGCATGCTGAAACCTTAAGCTTTACGCATCCAATCACGCAAGAGCGCTTAAGCTTTACAGCAGCATTACCTGATGATTTTCAAGCGTTATTAAATGCATTAGACGCACCATGATTGCTGTCATCATTCATTCTTGAAGCAGTACTCGCGTCAAACAAACGAAGTCTTTTGATTATGGCATAATGCTTTGCATCAGGATTTTGAGCAATTGCAGTATCAATAACCGCTTTATCTCGTCTTAACCTATCTGATGCACATTGAAGAAATAGTCCATCTTGACTCACCATCAATAATATAATCTCTTTATCATCTAAAAATTGCTCCGGTAAAATTTCAAAAACAGAGGTACTTTCCTGCCCATTGAGTGCAATTAAAATAAGCGCTCTATCATTTTTCATCTCATCCGGTAAATCATAAAACACTCTCGAGTTATATCTAAGCGCTGCTTCAATGACTTCTCTATCAGTCTGCAGTGATTCTGATAAAAACCTAAATGCGTTTAAATCTACACTGACAGCTTGCATGGCAAACGCTTGGTCCCCTTTTAATTCGCTTGATGCATGTTGCATCAGCTCATCACCATGAGCAATCATCTGGAGAACCATTTCTGCATCACCCCAAAGAGGATCTGGCAGAAATATTTGTTCTTCTGGCTTTGGAATTGCTTCTAAAATTTTATCGTATATCTTATAAAAAGCTTCTTCACATGACATTGCATCGCTTGGTAGCGCCTCATCAAGAAAACATATTTTAAAATAAAAAAACCAAACCAGTTCCATGGTTGCTTCATTCTCAATTTGATTTGGATTACTTTCTTTTCTTAAAGCAAGCATATCTTCTCTTTGATCCACATTTTTCCATACGTACCAAGGCACATTTTCCATTACAAACAAAATAAGGCCGAAATCAATAAAATTGTTACTAATCAAAGGCATAAAGTGGTTTCTCCATTAGATTCAGTTGATATCTTTTTATTGCTCATCATGCTACAATAGAAGCCAACCTAAATCAAACTAATACATATTATTATGACTTTTAATTTACTTAAAACTTTTTTCGGGCGTTCAGCCAGTGTTTCTCCATCACCTATAGAAACAGATAGTAGGACAGAGCTTCATGAAGCCGCAAAAGCGGGTAACATACTCGCTATAAGGTGGGAGTTCTACTCTTGTCCGGCTAATCTATATGTAAAAGATCCTAGTGGTAAAACCCCATTCTACCTTGCTGCACAATACGGTCGAACCACTGTAATCAATAGAGCTCTTGCATAACCCCTCTAAAGCTCAAAATTATAAATTCCAGCGATCAAATTAAATCGTAAACCAAACCGCTTTCTTCTGTTTCGATAACGATCAGCGATAATTTTAAAGCGTTTGACCATACCAATCACATTTTC
>JASJHH010000070.1:0-11186 GCA_033791145.1 Legionella sp. | reverse complement strand
GCTAGAACGGCATTTGTAGGTGCGAAAAACTTATGGCGTGAAGGGCAAGTACAAGGACAAGCAAAAGAAATGCGGGAGTTTAAAGCAACCACTAAGAAAGCTGTAGAAGCACTCAAAAAAGAGAAGGGCCATGCATCAGAAGAGGGTACGCATCATCATCATCGAAAAAAATGATGATACGTTAAAACTTAAGGCGTGGTTAATACGTCAAGCTGCTTGGCTAGCGCATCATTGGGTTCATAATGTAATTCTGAAACACGCTTAGCAAAGTTTTTAAAGTTTACTTTACCTGTATTCACATCATAAATAGCGCCTACCATGCCGATGGTTTGATTATTTAAATCTTTTTTCAGTACCGGACTTTGTTGATAAATTTGATACAAACTATTGGCAATATTAAGCTCTGTAACATCATGCAAATAAGCTTTATTATGCGTTGGTTTTTTATTTGATAAAGTCTCGTTTTTTGCGTCGATAGCAGGTTGCAGCTTCGCAAGCAGTTGTGGCACATGGCCTGTTTGTTCTGGTGCTGTACAAGCGGCTTCAATCGCACCACATCGTGTATGCCCAAGCACAACAATGAGTTTTGCACCAATCACATGACAAGCATATTCTACACTGGCTAAGACATCTTCACTAATTACATTGCCTGCAACACGTACACAAAACAAATCGCCAAAGCTCATATCAAATACAGTTTCAACAGGGACGCGTGAATCAATGCAGCCTAATACCACAGCAATAGGATGTTGGGTCACGGCCGTGTGTTTAATATCAATGGTGAGGCTTCGATGAATCCGTGTGTCATCGATAAACCGCTCATTACCTTCATGTAAAATATTTAAAACTTGTTGGGGTGAAAGTGCTGCTTGTACATCATAGGTGGTGACGTTAATAAAATTAATATGATCATGAACCGTATAATCTTTTTTGAATCCAATTAAATTTAAAGAAATATGTTTACGTGGGGCTTGTTCGGTTTGAAATTCGGAGATGAGCTCAATAATTTCTTTGTCGATGTATTTCGAATATCTTGCATCGATAATCAGTTGTGATTTTTGGGGAATACCATCAAGCTCTTCAATCAGTGATGCTTTATTTAGAAAAGTGGTTTGTTGGGGCAAAATAAGGCGTTGTGTGACGCCGTTTGGATAAAATTCTTTAATAATATCTAAACGAACTTGGCTGTTTGATTTTAAGATGAAAAACAAGCTGGTCAATAAGCCGATAATAATCCCTGTGAGTATGTTTAAAGTTACAATACCGATAAGTGTTGTTAAAAACGGAATGAAACGTGAAGGGCCCTGTTGATAAATCGTTTTAAACACTTTAGGCGAAGAGAGCTTATAGCCTGTATAAATTAAAACGGCGGCGAGCGAGCAAAGTGGAATACGGTTTAAAAATCCTGGAATAAGTAAAATAGCAAAGAGTAAGTAAAAACCATGAAAAATGGCAGAAGCTTTGGTTTTTGAGCCCGCTTGGATATTAACAGAGGTGCGTACAACAACGGATGTAACTGGCACACCACCGATGAGGCCCGCAAAAAGATTTCCAAATCCTTGCGCAACCAGCTCTCTATCTTTGGAGGTTCGGCGATGTTTTTGGTCGAGTTTTTCTGCGGCTTTGATATTTAAAAGGCTTTCTAATGAGGCAACAATGGCAAGGATGCCAGCATAAATATATACATCTAGATTAGACCAAGCAGACCATTTGGGAAAACTAAGTTGTTCTACCCAATCTGAGAGCTGACTGTGCTGTGGGATGTTGACCAACTGTAGGCTGTTTTGCGCAAGATAGGAGTGCATGAAAAGAAATATCTCATTGATTGCAATCCCAAAAAGCACCACAACAATAGTGCCTGGAACGGCTTTTAGCCATTTAACCTTAGTTTTTTCAAAATAAACGAGCATGGCAATGGAGATGCTCGAAATAATCATAGCGCCACTGTTAATATGGTAAGTTACATCTCGTAACGGCTTAAAACTAAAGCCTTCGGTTGCATCAAGTAAATGCATTTTAAGCTCAGGAAGGCTTGAGGTTAAGGTAAAAGCAAGGGGCAATTGTTTAAAAATCAATAAAATACCAACGGCACTGAGTAAGCCTTGAATAACATTGGAGGGAACATATTCCGCAAAAAATCCGGCACGTAATGTACCTGTGATAATTTGCAGGACACCTGCAAGAAATAGCGCAAGCAAAAAGGTATTAAAATCACCGAGTTGAGAGATGGCCGTAATCACAACGGCTGCAAGGCCTGCCGCAGGTCCACTGACGCTCACGTGTGATGCGCTTAAAGCACCAACGATAATACCACCAATAATACCACTTAAGACGCCTGATAAAAGCGGGGCGCCGGAAGCGAGAGCAATGCCAAGGCAGAGCGGGATTGCCACAAAAAAGACAGCGAGGGCCGAGATTAAATCAAATTTTAAATGACGTTTTCTATAAATATGAAAGTGGCGAAGAAACAATGGAAATGTATTATTCATCGGTTACCTCATGCGTGATGAGTCCTGATTCTAGGGTTTTGAAGTTCCAGAGGTTTGTATCCATGAGCTGGCTGGGTTTTATTGACTGTAAGGCGTGTAGCATATTGCTTGGAATTTTTGGATTGTCTTTGGTTAGTTGATCAATCAAATTACCCACCTTTTTTCGTGCTAGATTATCTTGTGATCCGCATAAAGTACATGGAATAATGGGAAAATCCTGCTCACGCGCATACTCAATAATATCGCTTTCTTGTGCGTAAGACAAGGGACGAATGACGACATGTTTTTTGTTGTCACTCAAGAGCTTAGGTGGCATTGAGCGGATATCGCCATTATAAAAAATAGACATTAAGAGCGTTCGAATTAAGTCATCCCGATGATGGCCTAATGCGATTTTGTTAAATCCATGTTCTTCTGCATAGCGATAAATAATGCCGCGTCTTAAACGCGAGCAAAGCGAGCAGTAGGTTTTACCTTCAGGAATTTTTTCTTTGACGATGCTATACGTATCACGTGTTAGCACGATATGTTCGATATCACGTGCATTCAACCAGGCTTTGAGTTTGCTATCGTCCCAGCCGGGCTGCGCTTGGTCAAGTGTAAATGAAAAAATATCAAACGATATTTTAGCGCGCTTTTTAAGTAGGCTGAGCAGGGTGAGTAAAGTAAAAGAATCTTTACCGCCAGACAAACATACCATGACGCGATCACCTGCCTGAATCATGTTGAAGTCAGCAATGGCTTTGCCTGTATAGTGGAGTAATTTTTTTTCAATTGCGGATGAAATATGGGCCATGATAATTCTCTACATCTTTAAATTAGATAAGTTTGTCACGTTACTCGTGCGATTCACTTAAGTTTGGAGGGCGGCTGTTAATCCGTTCTGTCACAAGCCAGCTGTTAATTTCTTCGAGATCGTTTACGTTCAATGTTCCTGCTAAGTATTTTAACTTAAGAATAACGCCAATTAAACCATATTGATCTGAAGCAAGATTTCTTTGTGCTTGAAATAAATTTTCTTGTGCGTTGACCACATCGACCATGTTTCGTGTGCCGACAAAAAAGCCTGCTTCAGTACTGCTAACAGCTTCTGTTTGTGTAAAGACTGTTTTTTTATCGGCCTTTACTTTGCCAATTCCGTTGTTAATGGTACCAAAAGAGGTTCTGCTATCAGTGACGACTCTACGATAAGCCGTTTCTAGTTCTTGACTTGCGGTTTGATAATCAAATTTCGCTTTTTTTGTTTCAGCAAGTACCAATCCGCCTTGCATGACAGGGAAGTCAACAACCACACCTGCGGTAGAAATACGTTGTGCTTTCGGCACAAAAAAGTTAGCAAAGTTTTGACTATGTCCTTCGTTTCGTCTGCGGACATCGGTAAATTCAAGTTGGATAATCGGCCAGTTTCCAGCAGCTTGTGCTTTAATTTTTTCACGTGCGGCTTCGAGTCTATATTTTGCGGCAAACAGGTTGTAATTTTGCCGAATGCCCGTTGCAACCCAGGTATCAATATTATCAGGTTCTGGGCGCATGAGTGGAATTGCTTGGTTACGCAGAGGCGCTAAACGGCCATACGTATGATTCGTAATTTTACGGAGCTCTTCACTTTGAATCATGACATTATTTTTGGCTTCGATGACTTGCGCAACTGATTGATCATAGGCTGCTTGCGCATCGTATACCGAGGTAATGGCATCGAGCCCTACATTAAAGCGCTGGGTTGATTGGTCGAGCTGGCGTTTGTTTGCGTTTTTTTTAGCCACACCAAAGCGCAGTGTGTCATAGGCTAAAAGTACATTAAAATAACCTTCGGCTGTTCTTAAAATTAAATCTTGTGCCCTGTCGTTAAATCTTGCGTGAGCAGCTTTTACAGTCGCTTTAGCTTGCTGCACTTCAGCCCAGGATTTGTAATTAAACAATGCTTGCGTTGCACTGAGTTCAAATGTTGTATTGGTGTAGCCTTCACTAATAGAGAAGAAAGTCCCGGCGTTCACATTTTGTTCGTTTGATGAATCTGAAACTGACATACTGACTTGTGGAAGCAATGGTGAACGTGCGATAGAAATATTTTCGTTTTCTGACATGAACGTGCTGTATTCAGCTTTGAATTCTGGGTCGTTATCTAATGCATGCAAATAAATATCCAGCAAATCAGCAGCATGAAGCAGGGGTGTTAAGCCAAGGCTTAAGCATAAAACACACCAAAACTGCTTCAGTTTTTTCATGTACAGTCCTAAAAAGTGCTTAAAAAACAAAATGCTCGGCAGGTAGAGCTTGATTTATTAATACAGGCAACTCCGTCTCAAAGAGGCTTTGTGTTTGCCAAATTTCATCATGACTTAAGGTATGCAGCTCACCTTGCATCACAGGAGACTCACCGATAACTGCAAATAATTTTCCGCCAGGAATCACTTGTAATCGATGCATTTTATTTAATTTTTTGAGTGCCCCTGTATAAACAACCACATCATAGGGGGCTTTGTCTACCCATCCTTTAGAAGCATCCCCTGTAATCAGCGTGATATTGCCATTGCCATGTCGATTTAATTTTTTTTCTGCGGCCTCTGTAAATTCAGCATAACAATCAATAGAGGTAACTTTCTTTGCACTATGGCTTAAAAGGGCCGTTAAAAATCCTGACCCTGTGCCTATTTCGAGTACATGCTCATCGCCTTTGAGTGCGAGAGCCTGCAAAATCGTCGCTTCTTCAAGTGGGGTCATCATGCGTTCGTTGTGTGCGAGTGGTAATTGCAAATCGCTGTAAGCGACAGGTTGCAATGCCTCAGGCACAAATAAATCCCTTGGGAGCTTATCATAAAGGGCGAGCACGCGTTTATCTGTAATATTACCAGTGCGTAGCTGTTGTTTAATCATATTGATACGAGGAAGCTGATTTTTCATAAGATTTAAATTCTGTGTATTAATTCTTGTTAAAATAATTTAAATGATTTTAACAATAATTAGGGGGATTAAGATAGGGTTTGGGGTTGGAGTCAGAGGTGTTTCTTGATTTTTTCCTGCAACTTTAACATTGAATGTTAAAATTGCAGGAAAATATGAAAAAATTATGAGCGTTTTCGGTGTTTACAGGTACAAACTTACAGGGGGAAATCTGTTGTTTAAGCCATCCTGAATGCCATTGATTGTCAACACACTCTAACCAAAATTAATTCTTCGCGCTGTATCAAGTGCGGCTTGTACTTCTTCTAGATCCTGAAGCAACTCAGCGGCTGTTTGGAATCCTCCTGTCTCAGCGTTGTTTCTTGGGCTTTGAGGGGGGGTGACATATGGATTAGCAGAAGATGAGTTAAAAAGTGATAAGCCAGGTCTGTTTACATAAGCGTTTAGTCTCTCAGAGGGGGCAGCTGTACTATTTTGAGGTTGCTGTCGACGTGTATAAGGCATACTTAGTTTATCCTATACTAAAAGTAAGTGCAATTGTACTTTATGGTCAATAAGGCGTCAACCCAGGTGTGTAAGTTCTCGGGTTCAATTGACCGGTTGAACCCGAACCCATTGATTCTTACTTTTCTTGGCGTGGTGAATTTGCCTCCAATTTGCTATCATCCACGCAAATTTTTAAATTAAATAAATAGGAGTATCTTTATGGATGCAGCATTCACGGATTATTTGTCATCTGAATTAGCTAATTTAAAAAAAGAAGGATTATTTAAACCTGAGCGTGTGATTCAAGGTCAGCAGCAAGCATTGGTTAATTTAGGCAACCAAGAAGTTATTAATTTTTGTGCGAATAATTATCTAGGCCTTGCCAATAGCCCGGTGTTAATTCAAGCCGGTAAAGATGCATTGGATAAATATGGTTACGGCATGGCGTCAGTACGATTTATTTGTGGTACACAGTCACCACATAAAGCCTTAGAGCAAAAAATCAGTGAATTTTTAGGTAAGCCAGATACGATTTTATATTCATCTTGTTTTGATGCCAATACAGGTTTGTTTGAAACGCTATTAGGCCCTGAAGATGCGATTATTAGTGATGCTTTAAATCATGCGAGTATTATTGATGGGGTCAGGCTTTGTAAGGCCAAACGATTTAGATATGCCAATAATGATATGCAAGCCCTAGAAGAGCAGTTAAAAGCAGCTAGCGATGCAAGATTTAAGTTAATCGCAACCGATGGCGTGTTTTCAATGGATGGCATTTTGGCGAATTTACCGGCGATTTGTGATTTGGCTGATAAATACAATGCCATGGTCATGGTTGATGATTCGCATGCAGTTGGTTTTGTGGGTGAGCGTGGTCGTGGTACGCCAGAGCATTTTGGTGTGACGGACCGAATTGATATTATTACAGGTACACTTGGTAAAGCATTAGGTGGCGCGTCAGGCGGCTATACTGCTGCGAGCCCAGAAATTACGAGTTGGTTAAGACAGCGTTCACGGCCGTATTTGTTTTCGAATACATTAGCGCCCATGATTGCTGAAGCCTCGGTGCATGCACTGGATTTAATTATAGATAACCCGGATGTATGCCAAAAAGTAAAAACCAATGCAGCTTATTTTAGAAAAGGCTTGGCCGAACTCGGATTTACTTTAGTGCCTGGTGAGCATGCGATTATTCCGGTGATGCTGGGAGACGCGATACTGGCGGGGCAGATGTCAGATAAATTATTAGACGAAGGCGTTTATGTTGTAGGATTTTCGTTTCCTGTGGTCCCTAAAGGGCAAGCTCGTATCAGAACCCAAATGTCAGCAGCGCATACACAAGCGCATTTAGATAAAGCACTGGCAGCCTTTGCTAAAGTGGGCCGTGAACTCGGTGTGATTTAAAGTTTAAGATTGGAGAGAAGCCATGAAAGCATTGGTTAAAGCAAAGTCAGAACCCGGCATTTGGATGGAAGATGTGCCTATGCCCAAATATGGGCCCAATGATGTGCTGGTTAAAATTCATAAAACAGCGATTTGCGGCACAGACATTCATATTTATAATTGGGATGATTGGGCGGCATCAAACGTGCCCGTACCTATGGTGATTGGCCATGAGTTTTTTGGTGAAATTTCAGAAGTGGGTTCGGCTGTTAAAGATTTAAAAGTCGGTCAACGTGTATCTGGTGAAGGCCATATTGTTTGCGGCACGTGTCGCCATTGTCATGGAGAGCGCCAGCATTTGTGTCCTCAAACCGTGGGAACAGGTTGGCAGCGGCAAGGGTGTTTTGCAGAATATTTAGCCTTTCCTGCGAGTAACATAATGACTTTGCCTGATGATATTACAGGTGAGCAAGCATCTATTTTAGACCCTTTTGGGAATGCGACGCACTGCGCCTTGTCGTTTGATTTACTGGGTAAAGATGTATTAATAACAGGAGCAGGTCCTATTGGGGCAATGGCGGCTGCCATTGCAAAACATGCAGGCGCTCGCCATGTTGTGATTACGGATATCAACGATTATCGATTGGATTTAGCGCGAAAAATGGGTGCAACCCGCGCTATTAATATTTCTCATGATAACTTAGGTGATGCGATGGTCGCACTTGGCATGACCGAAGGCTTTGATGTCGGGCTTGAAATGTCGGGTCATCCAGCGGCTTTTAGTGACATGGTTAGCATGATGAATCATGGCGGAAAAATAGCATTACTCGGCATATTGCCAAAAGAAACAGCTATTGATTGGAACCAAGTGATTTTTAAAGGCTTAATATTAAAAGGTATTTATGGGCGTGAGATGTATAATACGTGGCATCAAATGATTGCGATGCTTCAAAGCGGGTTAGATTTATCACCGGTAATAACCCATCATTTTTCAGCTGATGATTTTGATAAAGGTTTCAAAATAATGGCATCAGGGCAATCAGGCAAAGTTATTTTAGATTGGAATTAGTGGAGTAATTTTTATGGCACAGTATATTTTTACCATGAATCACGTGAGCAAAATGGTAGAGAATCAGCGATCTATTTTGAAAGATATTTCGCTTAGTTTTTACCCTGGTGCAAAAATTGGGGTGTTGGGTTTAAATGGCTCAGGTAAATCGACACTACTTAGAATTATGGCGGGCGTTGATAAGCAATTTGAAGGCGAGGCTCGACCACAACCTGGCATTAGCATTGGTTATTTGCCGCAAGAGCCACAAATGGACCCGGACAAAACCGTGCGAGAAGTGGTTGAAGAATCGGTTTCTGAAATGAAAGACTTACTCAAGCAATTTGATGAAATTAGCATGCAGTTTGCAGAGCCGATGAGTGATGATGCCATGAGCGCGTTGCTTGAAACACAAGGCGAGTTACAGCAAAAAATTGAAGCAGGTCATGGTTGGGATTTAGATCGTCAACTTGAGATTGCAGCAGACGCACTAAGACTGCCTGATTTTGATGAAAAAGTTGGTGTTTTATCAGGGGGTGAGCAACGACGCGTTGCTTTATGTCGTTTATTATTATCCAATCCAGATATGTTGCTCCTAGATGAGCCGACGAATCATTTAGATGCTGAAAGTGTGGCATGGCTTGAGCGTTATTTAGAAGAATTTGCGGGAACGGTTGTTGCGATTACCCATGATAGATATTTCTTAGACAATGCGGCGCAATGGATTTTAGAGCTTGACCGCGGCGAAGGCATTCCATATGAAGGCAATTACACGACGTGGCTTGAACAAAAGACAACACGGCTTCATCAAGAAACAAAACAAGAAGCGGCGCATGAGCGCGCTTTAAAAGCAGAATTAGAATGGGCAAAAACCTCTCCTAAAGGTCGGCGTGTTAAAAATAAAGCGCGTCTTGCGCGTGTTGAGGAAATGACGTCTCGAGAGTTTCAAAAGCGTCAGGAAACCAATGAGCTTTATATTCCACCCGGTGAGCGTTTAGGTGATTTGGTGATTGAAGCCCATCAACTATCTAAAGCATTTGGCGAGCGCTTGTTGTTTGAAAATTTAGATTTCAAATTACCCAAAGGGGGTATTTTGGGTATTGTTGGGCCTAATGGTGCAGGTAAATCAACGTTTTTGAAAATGCTAACGAACGAGCTGACACCAGACAGCGGTGAAATTCGTATAGGTGATACGGTTGATTTGGCTTATGTAAATCAAATACGTGATAACGTAGATGATAATAAAACCGTTTGGGAAGCTGTTTCAGATGGGCATGACTTGATTCAAGTCGGTAATTTTCAAATGCCATCGCGTGCGTATGTGGGGCGTTTTAACTTTAAAGGCGCTGATCAACAAAAACGTGTAGGGCAACTGTCAGGTGGTGAACGAAATCGCGTGCATTTGGCTAAATTATTAAAACGCGGCGCCAATGTTTTGTTATTAGATGAGCCGAGTAATGATTTAGATGTTGAGACATTGCGTGCACTTGAAGATGCTGTATTAAATTTTCCGGGCTGCGCGATTGTTGTGTCTCATGATAGGTGGTTTTTGAATCGTGTTTGTACGCATTTACTCGCTTTTGAAGGCGATTCGAAAGTTGTATTTGTTGAAGGCAACTATCAAGATTATGAAGCTGATCGTAAGCGTCGATTAGGGGATGATGCAAATAAACCATCGCGTATTAAATATCGTAGGCTGCATGCATGAGAAAAATGTGGTTATTAGGGCTGTTATCAGGGATATATTTGTTGTTAACAGCTTGTGCGACAGAAGATGCGTCAGTGTTAATTTTAGATGATTACGGTGATCCACATTATACACCACATCATCTAACCGATAAGGTTGGTCAAAAACAATTTCCATTAAATATAACTAAAACAGGCCATAAGTTATTTGTGTTTGACCCCAAAATACCGGCATGGGCGGCTTATGATGAGGATGGCTCGCGTATTATTACAGGCCGTGCTTCAGGTGGCGGCGATTACTGTGAAGATACAAATACTTCTTGTCGTACAATCGAAGGCACTTTTAAAGTCTATCGAAAAGGGACTGCAAAGTGTGTGTCGGGTGAATTTCCAATAGAAACGAACGGTGGCGCTAAAATGCCTTACTGTATGTATTTTTATAGGGGATTTACGATTCATTCAGGCTATGAGTTTTCAGAAGGCAATACGAGTCATGGATGTATTCGTGTGTTGCCAAGTGCTGCAAAATGGCTCAATGAATCGTTTATGACGTTGGGTACACAAGTGGTTGTTTTAGCTTACTAACCCAAGCCTCGATTTAAGCATGATGGCATGCCTTGACGCACTCAAGCAATATGCTTATTTCCAATGGAATTTTCGCTTTACCCACAACCTTATCCACAGTTTTTGTGGATAAGGGGTAAAGCACCCAAAAGCACAAAAACAACTTATTTATCAATGACTTTACGGTATCTTAACAACTGTATTTATGTGGTGTTTGATGGGTCACAATCAAATTATCCACATTATGTCACGATGTGTATAAAAACCATTCCAAAAGCTTATTTAAAATTGAATTCAATTAAAATTAACCAGAAAAAATTAAAAAAACAGGCTTGACAAAACCTGTTTTGCTATTTTTTTTCGTGTCATGATAGCGTTATTAAATTATCAATATTAAAGGCAAAATTTTATGAATCGTACTATCACGTTTTCAGCTATTTTGGTGAGTGTTTGTTTAATGGGTTATTTACTCATGGAGGGTCGTGGTTTTTTATTGCCATGGGTAATCGCGCTGTTGATTTGGAATTTAATGAACACCTTAAATAATGCGATTCAAGACTTACCTATGCTTGGAAAACATTTGCCTTCAATCTTGAGTAGGTTACTGTCTTTTGGTGTTGTGATTGGCT
>JASJHH010000069.1:0-7519 GCA_033791145.1 Legionella sp. | reverse complement strand
TTTTTTAATCAATTATTTGAAGACTCTAAATTTAATGAAGAAAATTTAAAGTTGGCTTTAAATAAAAATAAAAATAAAGTAGAGGACGTTTTATTTAGAAAATCGATGAATCAACCTAAACAGCAATTGTTTTTGATTGATTTCATTAAACAAAGTAAAGAAAGAACAGCGTGCTTTTTTAGATGTATCTTAGGTGATCGCAATCTTCTGAGTCAAATAGCGAAGATAGAGAAAAAATTACGTGGGAAGTTATCATCTAAGAAAATAAAAAATAAAACTAAATTCGACGAGGAGTTGGTTCACTTAATTGGCGTTTACGCAATACAGCAGGCACAAAGTAAGGCTCTTATTAAGTATAAGAATACAACGCCTCTACATGCTCTTGTCATGCAAGATGACTTAACACCACTTAGCTGGCTTATATCTTTTGATGTTGATTTAAATGCCTTGACTGGGGCAGGATATCAAAATGAAAAAAAAGTTGCGGCGATTCATTTAGCAGCCGAAAGAGGTGCTGATGAAATTGTCAGTGCGCTATGTTGTGCTGGTGCTGATGTTAATATCCAGAATAATCATGGTGAAACACCTGCTTTTATTGCAGCTGAAAATGGACATGCAAAAGTACTGAATATACTTGGCAAATATCAGGCTAATTTTGAGTTAAAAAATAATCTGGGTGAGACGGCCGTTTTTACAGCAGTCAAGCACAATCAGATTTCTGCGCTTCTTCAATTGGAGAAATTTAAAGTAAATTTCAATCAAATATCTAACGATGGTTTAACCGCTATTCATGTTGCGGCGTCGCGAAACCATTATCATGTATTGAAAATACTTGCTGCAAACAAGGCTGATTTTGATAAGCGGACTAATAATTCGGAAGGCATGACAGCGGCTTATATTGCTGCAGAAAAAGGCCATCTTAAATTTATTCAGTTACTTGTTGAGTTTGGCGCGGATTTAAATAAACCTTCTAAATTAGGTCTGACGCTACTTGAGGTTGCGGAACAGGAGGGGCATCAAGGGATTATTGATTATTTACATGGATACGAGGCTATTTTTAAAATGCTGTGTGACTGTGGGTTAAACATAAAATTTATCAATCAATATATCCTAGTATTTAATCAACATCCTTTTCATGAAAAAATTCGTGAAATTCTTCAAATGCTGTCTAAGTCAAAGGTGCTTGATAATCCAATGCTGATGGAGCTTCTTTTTAAAGGAGGAGATGTAAGCAAGCTTCACTATTTTATTCGGTTGATTGATGGTGCGCGGGGACTTCCAGATCTGCAAGAAAAAAATCAAGCAGACCAGGCTTTTAAAGAGCAAAGAAAGGAAGCGAGGAAATACGTCAATGCGGCTATTCGTTATGCTGATAAAAAGGGCGAAGATTTCGTCTTTCATTGTGTAAAAACGATTGAAGATTTGGGGTTGCTTCAAGGTGAATACGTGAAAAATAATCTTGATGCTGTAATCGATTATAAGAACCTAGCTTTGCTTTATCATTGCTTATCTATTCTTAAAGGTAAATTTCAACATTATGTTCAAAATTATGTTCAAATTTTACTATCTCATCAAGATATAGAGAATTTGGTTTGCATTGTTGTTCTATTAGAAGAACAGAAAACGCTTAAACCTGACAATATTGATGCAGTGCTTGCGTGTAATCATTTTCATGAGATTGTCCAGCATTTAGAGCTGAACGGAATGACGCCTAAAAGCGCTCAGCATCGACAAGTTGAGTTTGAAAAGATTTTATCTCAGTTTAGTCAACCCTCTGCAGAGGACGTTAGTCGTACTGATAAGGCAGAAGATGAATCAGAGGACAAAAGAGCCTTTCTTTCGTTTTCGATAACAGCACGTAAGGGAGGTGAGGGAGAGGCTTACGCTCAATTTAAAATGGGATGTTTTTACGAGAAAGGACTTCATGTCAAGCAAAACGTAAAGGAAGCCATTACGTGGTATAAAAAATCAGGCAAAAAAGGCTGTCATGATGCCTATTTAAGCCTTGGCAACATGCTTTATGATGGCTCTGTTGCAACAACGCGCCAAACTCGAATCAATTACCGAGCGGTAATTAAATACTACTCATTGGCGGCGAATCTGGGCAATGTAAAAGCTCAGTTGAAATTAGGACTGTTACTTCAGAAAGGTGAAGGCGAGCTTAAAGCTAATCCTGAGGAAGCAACTAAATGGTTGACCATGGCAGCTAATCAAGGAGACGAGTTAGCGATTCGGGCGCTTCAGCAGATTGATGCTAAACCCGAAAAGCAAGCGGAAGAGGAGGCGAGCCATGTAGCTGAACGTACACCAAACGCGAATCGCTTTTTTCCTCATGGCGCTGCAGCAGATGATGCATCAGAAGCAAATGGGATGAAATATAGCGCTTAAGCGGGTTGTGAATCATAAAGAAAACTTGAGCTTCTGCCAGTATTCATCATTGGCATAATGCTGTCATGTCCGCCCTCTGAGCTGCAGCGGGTATAACAGGGAAGAGGCTGTGCGTAAGGTTGAGTGAATGAAATAACTTTAAAATACATCAAGTTATCTCTTAACTTAGTGCCATTAGGGTATATATAACCGAAGGTTTCTATGCGTGTTTTTGATAAGTAGCTTGAAATATTGGATGTGCTTGTCATTTTTTCGTTAAATATAATATGAGGCATGGTCCAGCTTGATTATCTAGTGAATAAACCTCCATAATACTGTTGGATTTTTTTCTTAAACGCAAGGACGGATTATGCCACAAACAATAGGATACGCAGCGAATAAAGCAGGTGCTTCTTTAGAGAAATTTACTTTTGATCGCCGTAACGTAGGTGCGCATGATATTGCGATTGATATTCTATTTTGTGGTATTTGTCACTCAGACTTACATCAAATCAATAATGACTGGGGGGTGTCTCAGTATCCGATGGTTCCAGGACATGAAATCATTGGTCGTATTACAGCGATTGGAGACCAAGTTTCTGAATTTTCTGTGGGTGAAATGGCAGGCGTTGGCTGCATGGTTGATTCATGCCAACAATGCCAAAGCTGTAAACATCACGAAGAGCAATTTTGTGAATCAGGCAGTACACAAACGTATAATAGCAAAGATAAGCATTTAGATAGCGTGACCTATGGTGGATATTCTAAACAGATGGTTGTGAACCAAAATTTTGTTTTACATGTACCTGAATCATTGGACCCTGCAGCAGCTGCGCCTTTGTTATGTGCAGGCATTACAACCTATTCACCGCTGAAGCGAGCCCGGGTGACTCAAAAAAGTGAAGTAGGTGTGATTGGGCTTGGGGGCCTTGGTCATATGGCAGTAAAACTAGCGCACGCAATGGGCGCGTGCGTGACTGTTTTTACGACGTCAGCGAATAAAGTTGACGAAGCCAAACGACTGGGTGCAACGCATGTTGTTTTGTCGACGGATTCAAAGGCAATGCAATCACGAGAAAATCAATATGATTTTATCTTAAATACGGTATCTGCAAAGCATGATATAAATCCGTATTTAAACTTGCTAAAACATGACGGGCAATTCACTCAAGTTGGTTTACCGACGGAGCCCATGGACGTGTCGATGTTCCCCATGGTTTTTAAGCGTTTAAGTGTGAGCGGTTCTTTAATTGGTGGCATTAAAGAAACACAAGACATGCTAAATTTTTGTGCTGAACATCAAATCACCTCAGATATTGAACTGATTCAAGCGGATGAAATTAATAGCGCACTCGAACGCTTGAAGCAAGGCGACGTCAAATATCGCTTTGTTATTGATATGTCTTCGTTATCTCAATTAAAAGTACATGATTAATCAAGATAAATGGAATAAATTGGCTGCCTGGATGCTTAAACTTCAGATTAATCAACCGGATCTGATTGAAAAGTTTATCATCGGCAGTGGGAAGGGCGGCCAAAATTTACATAAAACAGCTTCGACTGTTTATTTAAAACATGTAAAATCGGGTATTGAAGTCAAGTGCCAAGACACAAGGCTACGTGAAGACAATCGGTATTTTGCGAGAAAACGGTTGTGTGAAAAATTACATGCAATCGTGTCTGATGAAAAAACAAAAGAACAACTAAAAATTGAAAAGCTAAAACACCAGAAAAAGCGGCGTTCTAGACGTTCCAAGAAAAAAATGTTAGATGAAAAATAGGTGTTAATATTAAGTTATTATTGCTAAAAACTTCAGGAACACGATTAATGATAGCAAAACAATGGAGCGTGATTGGCGCAGGCCCGAGTGGTATATTAGCAGTCGCGAAGTTAATTGATTCAGGCATCAGTCCAAAACATATTAGCTGGATAGACCCCACTTTTACTGTAGGTGATTTATCTGATAAATGGTCTGAGGTGCCCAGTAACACGATTGTTAAATTATTTGTTGATTACATCAAAGACATGCAGTGTATTAACTTAAACTTGTTA
Source organism: Legionella sp. (assembly GCA_033791145.1). GTDB lineage: Bacteria > Pseudomonadota > Gammaproteobacteria > Legionellales > Legionellaceae > JAALKW01. The sequence goes on along the minus strand of JASJHH010000069.1, from coordinate 3,099 downwards.
TCTCAATGTGAACTGTTTGATTTGCCTGACAATGAAACGTGTTACTTATCAAACGTGGTGACCCCGCTGCAACAATGCACCCAGCAATTAAAGCCCAAAGTGCATGCCATCAAAGATAACGTGACCCATTTAGAATTAAAAAATAGGTTTTGGCATATTAAGTTATGCAATCGTGATAGTCCTGAAGAAATAAAATCAAATAATATTATTTTAGCAAATGGGGCAACGCCTTCAGAATTCAAATTAAATACAAATGCTGAGACAATCCCGCTCAACATTGCGTTAAGCCCGAAAAAATTAAAAAATTATATTAAGCGTGATGATAGTATTGCTGTTTTTGGGTCTTCTCATTCAGCTATTTTAATTTTAAAAAATCTAGTTGACTTAAACACGACTCAAATCATAAATTTTTATTTAAGCCCTTGCCAATACGCACTCAACCTGGGGGATTGGACGCTATTTGATAACACGGGACTAAAAGGCAGCGCTGCACGTTGGGCTAAAGAAAATATCGACGGACAATTGCCTGATAATTTAATGCGAATTATAAGCAATGAAAAAAACATCAATCAGTATTTACCAACCTGCAATAAAATAATTACCGCTACCGGATTTAAAGCCAATGATTCAATTCAAATAAAGGGCGTAAATAGTAATCATTACCAACCCCAAACAGGCATTATTGCCCCTGGGTTATTTGGCTTAGGTATTGCCTACCCAGAAAAAACAACCAATGATTTTGGCATAGCAGAAACAAAAGTGGGCCTATGGAAATTCGCCACTTATTTAAAAAAAATATTGCCTATTTGGCTGAAATATAGCGCTTAATAACTCGGTGTACATGAAAAAGTTGAAACATGTTTGCAGCGCTTTGCGGTGTAATCCCAGTAGCACTGCTGATTCATGAATGAATGTTGATTATAGATATAATAGTTTGGACACGTAGTTGAGTCTGTAATGCTATTACACCCTGTACCGGCAGAGATGAGAGTACCGGTACAGGGCGTGCTGAAACAATTTGTGTTAATTGCTGTGAGCAGTACAAAGATTAATGTTAATTTGTTTATGGTATTCCCTGTTTATTTAATTGCAGGTTTATTATTGATAATAATAGTTTATTTTTTGATTGATTCAAGCGCTTCTGGATCGACTTAGGTCGGCGTTCATCTCTTAGGTTCAAATTTTCGTTTGTGTGAAATTCAGCCGATCGTCGTCATTGCAACCTGTCGTATCCCCACGAATATTTTGTTAATTCAACGTAGGTTTTTACATAAAAACATAAGCTAAATCACTCACTTTACGCACTGAGTCTGTCATTCCCGCGGGCGGGGGAAGGTGCCCGTAGGGCGGATGGGGGGAGGGTCAAGATATTTAAATCTAATCAATTAAAACACTACTTTATTCGAAATTTTCAGAAGTACGGAGGGAAATTGATTGGTAATTGATTGAAAATTTCGTTATTCCAAAACCTTATCATTAGGCGAATAGCCCAAAGCATCGGTACGCTATATTGATTATTTGAATCATATGCAGGATTTAAAAAAACAGGATCTAAATTTTTAAAATGGGGAAGCCATGCGTGATCAAGCTGTTTTAATAAACCTTGTTTTTTAGACGTTCAACTTATGCCACAAACAATAGGATATGCAGCGAATAAAGCAGGTGCGCATGATATGCAATAGTTTTACTAATTAAACGGATTTAGCGTCCAGTCATCGTTTGCATCTTGTATTCTTTGTTCAGCTACGAACGCTTTCCATTTTAAAAATGTCTCGGTTAGATTTTCATGTGCTGTTTGAGATTTGATTTCTTGGGCTGCACGTGTAATTAAATCACGACAACACATCGAATCATTATCTGCTTTTTTATGCATATACTCCGTGACCATGTCGGTACTGATTTCTTGAGGCAAACCTTTATGCTCTAAAATCTGGATGAGTTCTCCTGGTTTATATTCATGAATTGTGACTTGATTCACACGTCGTTGTAGGGCTTTACTGGCACGAACACGGCCAGCATGGATGGGAGGGTTTTGGGTTCCTATAATTAGAAAGCCTGGTTTTTTAGCGTTTTCTCCGTCACAAGTTCCCATGAGTAATTCATTGAGATCACGTTCCATCATTGCTGTGCTATTGATTTCATCAATCACAACGATAGCGCCCTGATGAAAGGCCTGCTTCAAAATTTTTCTTTTTTCTGTGAGTGAGGTACCAGCAGGTAAGAGATAAAATGGATTTTCTTTTGGTTCATCTTCTCCGAGCGTACCTAGATTAAATCCACGAGCGCAAAGGACCGATGTAACGAGTTCAGATTTACCAAGCCCTGCTTCACCTTCGAGAATCACACCACCTAATCCACCAAGATGCACTTTGGGTTCATCAAGTCTTAATTCACGGACATCCAATGCATCATGTAATGCATTGAATGCGGCTTGATTTGATGCGTTGACGCATAATTCTTTTGAATCAATTGCTTCGGGGCGAAGCAATTGAGGAGGTGCTTCCCACAAGGCCTCAAACGCTGTTTGATGGGCTTCAGGCACAAGGTTTTTTGATAAGGTATAGGCGAAGTAATCAGCAACAGATTGAGGATTGGCATCTGGATTTTTTTGACAATACGCTTGTGTTGATAAGGCCATGTGTCGCAGTTCACGAGGACTAATCAGTACTTCACTTAAATCTATATCTGTTAAAAATGTGCTGATTTTTAAGTAAGGCGCTGCTAGTAATTTTGAATCAGCGTGCGTTATTTTATCTAAAATAGGTTTTAAAACTTCGGTTTCAAGAAACTGGGGAGATAATGGCTCAAACAAAACACTCCTGCCATGGCGCCGAAACAAACGAGGCAATGTACGTTCTCCACCATAAGAAAGCGGATTTCCTGCAAAAATAACTTTATGCTCAGGACTAAGGGGCACATACTCATTATCTATCATGATGCCAGGTGGGGTACGAAATAGTCCTTCAAATTCACTCCAGTTTCGTGAAGAAATATTGGCTTCATCAATAAATAAAGTTTTCAAGCCAGGTTTGTCATCGTCTGCCCAAGCTCTAATCGATTGCTCACCAAAGTGAAATGCGGGATGTGCTTTACGCCAGT
>JASJHH010000068.1:0-8662 GCA_033791145.1 Legionella sp. | reverse complement strand
AGATACCAAGACTCGTAGTTTGCACTCTGAAAATATAAATCTGCATCGTCTATTTTTCGTGTTAAAAAATTTTGAATTAAACGTTCAAGATTTACTTCATCCAGTGACGCGGGTTTTAACAATAATTCTTTCGCAATATCGAGTGCATCTGTCATATTAAAAACCTCTTATAAAATTCGGTGTTCCACACACGGAAAGGCAGCACGCCTTTGATGAAGTTCATCTAAATCAATATCAGCACAAATAACGCCAGTACCTGAATCTATTTCAGCTATGATATCACCCCAAGGATTAATAATTAAGCTATGTCCATAGGTTTCACGCGCATTTTCGTGCAATCCGACTTGATTAGATGCCAATACATAACACATATTCTCAATCGCACGTGCCTTTAATAACGTATGCCAATGTGCCGCACCTGTTGTTGCCGTAAAGGCCGATGCCACAGTAAATAACTCAGCACCTTTATCTAATAAGCAACGGTAGAGCTCAGGAAAGCGCACATCGTAACATACGCTAAGCCCAATGCGACCTATTGGCGTATCTACTAATATAGCGTTTTTACCAGAGGCAATGGTTTTAGACTCAGCATGTATCTCAGTATCAGATACTTGCACATCAAATAAATGTATTTTGTCATACCGCGCAACTTGCAAGCCTTCTGCATTAAACACAAGTGAGCTCGCGAACACTTTGCCATTCGGTGCTTTTAACGGCATCGTGCCTGCAATCACCCAAAGCTTATATTTAGCAGCAAGCGCACCCAGTGTACTTTGAATTACACCTTCACCCGCTACTTCAGCAATACTTAATTTGTCTTGCTCATTGATACCCATAAACGCAAAATTTTCAGGTAATACGAGTAGATTTGCTTGTTGCTTCGCTGCGTCAGCAAATAATAATTGAAGTTGCGTTAAATTAGCTAATAAATTCGCCGTCGATGCCATTTGTGCGATTGCTACACGTTGCATAGGATTAGGCCGCCCGTTTTGGAAATACTAAGCGTAACATGAATAAATGGGATCAGAACATGCTTAAGTGTTGAACCCCAAACGAGCACAATGTACAATAAGAGTATTTATTTAATCTACTTGAGTATTTTATGCCTCCTATGCCCCCTGTTACGCCAACAAAAGTCCCTGCACCCAACGATGGCAGTGACTGTATTGCTTTTTTCATCATTCTGATGGAACAAACACACATGGGGCAACACCAGACAAAACGCGAAACCTGCCGCTTAGATCCTACGAAGGCGGAAACCATGCCAACCTTAAATCCCCAGAAAAAACGATTTACCGAGAAGAAGAGGAGTTTTTTACAAGAACTACGTTTGACGGCAAATATAAAGCGCTTTTACTAACACTCACCAATTTAAAAAACAGACTCAATGCTGATTATTATTACGAAACAAAAAATCAGCGAAATCAAGGGCATCACACAGCAACGTACCTTGCTATTCATCAATCCATACATATGTTAAAAGAACTAAATGCTCTGCCTAAAGCCGTAAAAAGCTTCGATTTTTTAGCGCGCTTAAATAAAAGCTTTGCAGATACCAATAATGAAAGAAAATTATACAACCCAATTGACATGTTAAATTGCTATCACAGCCGAAACTTTAGCTGCTACACCATACCAAAAGCTATCGCTGCAGATAAAAAAACACCCTTGACACCTACAACCATTCAAGCGGCAACCGCTGATGAACCCACCTTATTGAGCTACAATAAACTTCAACTCAATCGGCCTATCCCCCTCCCCAAAAAACCACGCCCTAAAAAAACACCTTCACCTAAAAAAGCCACAGTGCCATCTGCCCCTGTATCTAAATGGGAAAACGTTGAGCCAAACACAGAAAAAAACGCTTTTGATTCCCCAATTATTGCGTTTTCATTGATGAGCCCTACCCCGAAAAAAAGAAAAGGAGAACCAAGAGCAAGCACAAATACTCAAATATCCAAAATAACACCATAACACTTGAAAAAAAGCCCCTCCACCTATATCTTATAGACTAGATCAAACCTGAGGTTAAATCTCAAAACCCATCGGAGTTTATGATATGAATAAACGCAACACGGCAACACTGACTCGCCAAAACGAGTCGATTTTAGCCACCAATAAAGTGTTACGAAACACGTATTTATTGCTTGGCATGACTTTTATGTTTAGTGCACTTATGGCTTATTTTTCATTTGCAAGTAAAGCGCCTCCTGTGCATCCCCTCTTTTTTATTGTTGGTGTTTATGGCCTCATGTTTTTAACCCACGCACTCAAAAATAGCCCTTGGGGCATTGCAAGTGTGTTTGCTTTTACAGGCTTTATGGGCTTTGCAATTGGGCCGATTTTAAACGCCTATATCAGCGCCTACTCTAATGGCCCGCAGTTAATTGGTACGGCGCTCGGTGGTACAGGCCTTATCTTCTTAGCTCTGTCAGGCTATGTGCTCACGACACGTAAAGACTTTAGCTATTTAGGTGGCTTTCTTTTTGTTGCTGTCATGGTCGCGTTACTTGGTATGATTGCAGGCATGTTTTTCCAAATACCAGCGCTTCAACTCATGGTATCTGCTGCTTTTATTTTAATTTCATCTGGCTTAATTTTATTTCAAACCAGTGCGATTATTCATGGTGGCGAAAGAAACTATATTGTCGCGACGGTCTCACTTTTTGTGTCGCTCTATAATTTATTCATGAGCTTGCTTCAAATATTAGGCGCATTGTCAGGCCGAGATTAAGACTTCTTGTTTTAATCTAATAAAATCCAAATAAAAAAGGCTGGTTTACCAGCCTTTTTTATTAAAAACCACTTACATTGATTGATTATGTACCGCCTCCCTATTACTCATGACACCCCCTCACACTTAACAAACTTAGAAAGCATTGTTTTAGCTTCAGTTAAAACAGATGGCCTGGCACTTCAATATGCATCAAACCAACTACGAGCTGATTTAACCATTGTCCTGGCTGCAGTGACTCAAAATGGCCTGGCACTTCAATATGCACTAAAAACCAATGAGCCCATTGTCTTAGCTGCAATTAAGCAAAATAAATTAGCCATTCAATACGCATCGACCGAATTAAGAACAAACAGGCAGCTTGTTATTCGTATTATTCAAACCGAAACAGATAGGGGTATTATCTTAGCTGTGCTTAGTCTAGCGGGTTGGGCACTTCAACATGCACCCCAAAATATAAAAAATGATTTTGAATTTGTCCTGGCTGCAGTGACTCAAAATGGCCAAGCACTTCAATATGCATCGCTCCGACTAAGAACTAACTCAACTATTACCTCAGCTGCTGTCAGGCAAAATAACCTGGCACATCAATGGATAAAACAAAATAGCGTCATGCCTGAATCTCCTGAAATTCTTGAGCCTCAAAATACAGATACATTTTTCTCCTATCTTGCATTATTAATGCGACACCGAAATACATCATTATCGATTGTATTCGGATTGATCACTGCGTTCGGCACAGCAATCACGCTAACCAAAACAACCGAATTAAACATGCCTTCTGCCATAGGTATAGGCTTTGGTGTAGGAGTAGGTACGAGTGGCATACTCGCTAAAGCAAATTTCTTTTCGTTGAACACAGCGCACCATGCTCCAGCACCCAATAAAGAGCTCGACGCTTTGGTTTCCCCATAGAATAACTAGGGTGTGTTGACAGTCAATGGCATTCGGTTGACAATTCATCCTAATCTAAAAACACAAAAAAGACTGATAAATCAGCCCTTTTCCATCAAAATCTACGGACTCAACCCGGACAGATGGTGTGACATAACTGCATGCTATTAACCTCGCAATTATTGTTCTTCCATTGGCATGTTGGGTAACCTGTTCCCCCTCGGCCGGAGGTTGTAGTCCCTGTACTTGTATCGACGCCAGAGCAAGAAAACTCGTTTCCAGAACAACCATCATTAACTTGTAGTGAGATTGTTTGGCACTTCCCGCAACAGCCCGTCAGACAGTTTACTGTTGTTGCCGACGCAGTTTTTGCCGACGCACCGGTTACCCAAGTTATTGTAGCGGCTGCGATAAGGACAGTTAAAGCTGATCGTATGATCGTAAATAATTTTTTCATACTAAAATCTCCCGTAATAAACTCCACTTTCTTTTTAAGTTTAGACTGATTTTCACAAAAATCTACACCTGCCAACTCGCTTTGGCACGATAAAGTTCTGATAAATCAGCCCTTTTTTTATTGGCTTTAGATGCAAGTGAAAACACAGCGCGTTCTTCTTTGTAATACACCCCAAGTGACACAGGATGTTCAGGATAAGTCTGCCGCGCTAATTGCATCGCCTGCATAAAATTAGTCGCATCATGTGCTGCATTTTCTAAATATATTGTATTATTTTCACGGTTGGTTTTGGTTGAAAAATCATCAAATGCGCCTTGATTAAAGATATGACAATCTTGATACACTTCAACAAATGCAGCCCCTTTGTGTGCATAGGCAGCTTTTAGCATGTCGCCCAAATGCTTTGGGTCTTTATCGACAGCGCGCGCGACAAAACTCGCCCCCGAACCGAGTGCCAATGTGAGTGGATTAAGTGCTTCTGATTGCACGCCACCCGGTGATGTTTTGGTGATTTTTCCACGTGGCGACGTTGGTGAGAACTGGCCTTTAGTTAAACCATATACTTGATTATTCACTAAAACAATATTCATATTAATATTACGTCTTAGGGCATGCACCAGGTGATTGGTGCCAATGCTTAACCCATCTCCATCACCTGTAATCACCCAAACACACACATCATCACGCAGTGCTTTAAGCCCTGTTGCAATGGCTGTAGCGCGCCCATGCAAGGTATGAAACCCGTATGCATTCATGTAATAAGGCAACCTGCCAGCGCAACCTATTCCTGACACAAACACATGTTTCTCTGGCGGCAAGCCTAGCTCTGGCAGCATGCGCTGAAAAGCCGCTAAAATCGCATAATCACCACAACCAGGGCACCAACGCACCTCGTTTGGATTTGTAAAATCACGTCGTGTAAGTGTTTGTTTTGTCATGTTTTATTTCCGTTTGAATACGTGACGCGAGCGTGCTCGTTGAAAAAGGCTGGCCATTACATTGCGTGATAGCACGCGCATTAATCAAATACTCTGCTCTTAATAACGCGCATAGCTGCCCTGAATTTAACTCAGCGACTAATACGGTTTGATACTTTCTCAAAATTACTTCTAAATCATCAGGCAAAGGCGAGATATGCTTTAAATGCACATGGGCTACTTTTAAACCACCCAGTGCCGCCTTCACACTCCCATACGTACTGCCAAAGCTGACTAATATCACAGAGGCATTCGTCTCACCTTCAATCACTAATGCGCTATAATCTGCCTTTATTTTCTCAATTTTTTCAGCTCGCAATAAAACCATGGCCTCATGATTATCGGCATCATAACTAATTGCGCCCGACGCACCTGCTTTTTCAAGCCCGCCAAGCTGATGAATAAAATCAGCATAGCCTGGAATATTCCAGCTGCGGCTTAAATTTTCATCTCGCGTAAAAGGCGCTTTCGTGCGATTAAATTTAATCTTTGGTAAGTTGATTTTTTCTGGGTCTGGTATGCGCCAAGGCTCTGCTGCATTGGCTAAATACGCATCTAATAATACAATTACAGGCGTCATGTATTTAACAGCAATACAAAAAGCCTCTATAACCGTATTAAAACAATCCGACGGTGAACGTGCAGCAAGTACAGGCAAAGGCGCCTCACCATGCCGGCCATAGAGTGCTTGCTGTAAATCACTTTGGCCTGTTTTAGTAGGCAGCCCTGTTGATGTACCTGCGCGCTGTACGTCAATCACCACCAAAGGCAGCTCTGTTACAACGGCAAGCCCTAGCATTTCAGCTTTTAAATCCATCCCAGGCCCAGACGTACAAGTGAGCGCCAAGCAACCGCCATATGCAGCACCAAGACACGCCCCTATTGCCGCAATTTCGTCTTCTGCTTGGAATAATTGCACGCCATAATCTTCGAGCCCTGCTGCGGCCTGCAAAATACCTGATGCAGGGGTAATTGGGTACCCTGATACCAAAACAGGCGTTTCAGTGCCTGTTGCAAGGGTTGCAATCGCAAGCCCTACTGCCTCTACGCCTGTAATCTGCCGATACTCACCAGGCGCGCGTTCAATTGCCTCTAATTGAAAGCTTTGACGTGCGAGCTCAAGCGTCATCGCATAGTTATAACCTGCGAGTAATGCACGCTTGTTGGCCTCTAAAATAACTGGATTTTTTTTGAATTTTTTATCTAAAAAAGCAAGCGCATGCGAGGTATCAAATTCAAACAGCCACAGGACAATACCGAGCACGTAGCAATTCTTTGCTTTTTTACTGTCAGATACACTTAAATCTAAATCTTTTACAGCCGCCTGCGTTTCAGACACCAAAGGCACTGAAAGCACTTGATATTGCGCATTAATATCTTCAAGTGCATCTAAGCCACCCCCTGCTTTCTCAAAGTCTTTGGCAGTCATGCTGTCTTGATTTAAAATCAGTAAACCGCCGTGCTTTAAATAAGGCAGTGCTTTTTTGAGTGCTGCAGGATTTAAAGCAACCAACACATCTAATTCTTCGCCTGCTGTAAAAATCGCCTCTGACGACATAGCAAGTTGAAAGCCAGAAACCCCTGCAACTGTACCTGCAGGCGCTCTAATTTCTGCTGGAAAATCGGGTAACGTACGAACATCGCGGCCCGCGAGCGCCGCTGTTAAGGTGAGTTGCTCGCCTATGAGTTGTACGCCGTCCCCTGAGTCGCCTGTTAGGCGAATAATAATGCTATTTTTTGTCGGTCTCATAGCGTCCTTCCTGGATGAGTTGCTTCATTTCTTTCACTGCTGTTTTGAATCCTACAAACACAGCATGTGCAACAATTGCATGACCAATATTTAACTCATGAATCACAGGAATACGCGCAATGGGCTTCACATTATGATAATGCAAGCCGTGCCCTGCATTCACCACTAAACCCAGCACATCAGCATCAGCTGCCGCACGCTCTAAACGCATCAGCTCTTCTGCCACACGCGATGGGGTATTAGCATCAGCATAGCACCCTGTATGCAGCTCAACAACTCGTGCACCAGTTTTGGCTGCAGCCTCGATTTGTGCTTTATCTGGATCAATAAAAAGAGATACTTCTGTACCAACACGCGTTAAACGCGAAACAGCGTCACGTATTGCATCTTGATGTTTAATAACATCTAAACCGCCTTCGGTTGTTAGCTCTTCGCGTTTTTCAGGTACCAAGCACACATATTCAGGTTTAATTTGTTCGGCAAACGCTATCATGCTGTCTGTAACAGCAAGCTCTAAATTCATACGGGTTTGCAATGCGGCTTTAAAACGCGTGACATCAGCATCTTGAATATGCCGTCTGTCTTCTCTTAAATGCAGCGTAATGCCATCAGCCCCTGCTTCTTCTGCATCGAGTGCAGCTTTGAGTGGGTCTGGATAACGCGTGCCACGTGCTTGCCTGAGCGTTGCGACATGATCGATATTAACACCTAAAAATATGTCTCGAACCATACATCTTACTCCTTTATGCCTGATCTTTATGTTTGATATAACGCACGTGTTTGAATACTCACGCCATCTAATAAATAATTAATTGCACACCGCATAATAAATTTGGCTGTTTTTAAAACAGCCGCATCATCCCATACATCATCACGAATTGCTAAAAGATGTGCGCCTAAAAAGCGTTGTGTTGCGAAAGCATCTGCTAATTTAAATCCTTCTCCTGGCAAAAACGTATAATGCGCCGTTTCAATCACGCCTTCATAAGAAACAGCATAGCCTGACACATCAATTAAAATATGTTCAAATCGACGTAGAGCAATTTCAAGCATTATCTGATTATTTGCATTTTTTACGGCTCTCAACGCGACTTCATAGGCTTCAAACAAACGCACATCACAAAACTCTGGCTTTAATGCGCGATAGAGCAATTCGTTTAAATATAATCCCGCGAGTAAATGCGCATCGGTTAGCAATATAGGAGCCGCTGAAATTTCGACTTGTTTGACATAAGCGCCATAGTGTTTTTCATTGAGCGTCAACCATAATGGCGTAAACGGTTGAAGTGCTGCGCGTTTTTTAGTACTACGCCCACCCGCACAAAATGCACGGATTAAGCCTCGCTCACGGGTTAAAAAAAACACCTGTGTTGTGGTGTTTTTTGCAGGTTTTTGATGCAGCAACCATGCTGATAATGCATTGTCAGCTTGATCAACAGATTCGTTAGTTTTCATATCCTAATTGCTTTAATATCCTTGCATCATCCGACCACCCTGATTTTACTTTACACCAGCACTGTAAAAAAACAGATTGGTCTAATAAGCGTTCCATATCAAGCCGTGCTTGGCTTGCAATGGTTTTTAATTTACTACCTCGCTCACCAATAATCATACGCTTATGATTTTCTCTTTCTACTAAAATAAGCGCTTGTATTTTAACTAGCTTTTCTGTTTCTTCATACGACTCAATATCGACTGTAATCGAATAAGGCAGCTCTTGACCACTGAATCTAAATATTTTTTCACGTAATATTTCAGCACATAAAAATCGTTTTGAACGGTCTGTGATTTGATCTTCGTCAAATAAATGTGGCCCCTCTTGCATTAAAGGTTTGAGTAAAGCTTCGAGT
>JASJHH010000067.1:0-5556 GCA_033791145.1 Legionella sp. | reverse complement strand
AATGCAAATTTCTTTTCTCTTGTGTTTCCGCCTGAAAATACTGGCGGCAATTGAAAAAAATCGCCGCATAAAATAACTTGAATCCCTCCAAAAGCAGCATCATAATTGAGGATACGACGAGCAATTGCATCGACCATATCTAATTGAAATGGATGTAACATGGATATTTCATCAATAATCAGGACTTTGGTTTTTTTATAATGTTTTTTTATGTTTTGTTTTTTGAGTAATTTTTCTAAGTCTGTTGCAGATAAATGATCGCGTACACCGATGCCTGACCATGCATGAATGGTTGTACCGTCTAAGTGTGTTGCTGCAATACCTGTAGAGGCAGTTACGGCAACGGATACGTTATTATTTTTTAAATAATTAATATATTGATTTAATAAATAAGTTTTACCTGCTCCTGCAGCACCGGTTAGGAAAACATTTTTTCCCATTTTCAATAAATTAAACGCTTCATCTTGTTGCATCAATCATATCTCTAATTACTGATTAGCACTCTGGAAAATTAACGGCCAAGCCACCTAAAGAGGTTTCTTTATAGATGCTTTGCATGTCCGTACCTGTTTGGAGCATGGTTTTAATGACTTTATCAAGTGATACATAATGTGAGCCATCACCGAGTAATGCCATGCGTGAGGCATTGACAGCTTTTACAGCGCCCATCGCATTACGTTCAATGCATGGAATTTGAACCAGTCCCATGACAGGATCGCAGGTCATGCCTAAATGATGCTCCATGGCAATTTCAGCCGCATTTTCAACTTGATAAATAGAACCACCCATTACAGCAGTTAAAGCGCCCGCCGCCATTGAAGCTGCAACACCAATTTCTCCCTGGCAGCCAACTTCGGCTCCTGAAATAGAGGCGCCTTTTTTATATAAAATGCCAATGGCTGTTGCCGTTAAAAAATAAGTATAAATCGCTTGTTTGTTGGTTTTTTGATGTGCTATTTGAAAATATTTAAGTACGGCTGGAATAATGCCTGCAGCGCCGTTTGTAGGCGCCGTTACAATGCGACCACCGGCGGCATTTTCTTCGTTGACTGCAATCGCATAAAGATTAAGGCGACTGAAAACATCAGAGGCTTCATAAATGCTTTTTATGCCTTTTTTTGCATTGAGTTTTGTATATAATTCATGTGCGCGGCGTTTTACATGCAGGCCACCAGGCAACACGCCCATGTGTTTGCAGCCTGCATCAATACAAGCATTCATTACATCAGCGAGTTTTAATATGCCTTCATGAACTGTTTTTTTAGATCTAAAAGCGGTTTCGTTTTCAAGCATCAGCTCTGCGATAGTGAGCTTGTTTTCTTTGCAAAGATGAAGTAAGTTTTCGGCATTTTCAAAATAATAGGGGAGCGTGATTTCTGCTTGATTCGTTTGACCAAAAGTCTCATCGGTTACAATAAATCCACCACCGATTGAATAATAAATTTGGGTTAAAAGTGTTTTTTTATCGGCGTTATAAGCTGTAAATTTTAGGCCATTGCTATGCCTCGGCAAATTCTCTTTTTGATATAAGATTAAATCTTTAGATTGATTAAAAAAAATCGCTTGTTTGCCTGCTAATTGCAAAGTTTTTTCATCTAAAATCGCCTGCATGCGAGGCACCATGGTGCCGGGGTCAACGGTTTCTGGGCTTTTGCCTTCAAGGCCGTTTAGAATCGCTTTGTCTGTACCGTGGCCAATTCCTGTGAGCGCAAGCGAGCCATACAGTTCGGTTTTAACGCGATGTACGGCTTCAAAGCATCCGGCTTCGTTCAGCTGCTCTAAAAAAGCATTGGCAGCAAGCATAGGGCCTACTGTGTGAGAGCTAGATGGTCCTATGCCAATAGAAAATAAATCAAATAAACTAATACTCATCGTTCCCTCGTTATGCTTATTATTTATGGTAATGCAAAATGCCAATCCATTGCTTTGGATAAACCTTCAAGCATAATGCTACCACGAATACTGTTGCCTTTTGCGTTCACACGCGGGCTTAAAACGGCAACACCTGCTTTTCCGGGAACCGTTGCAATGGTATATCCCGACACAGCACTTTTAGCTGGCATACCGGTGCGTACAAGATGCGTGCCTGTTTCGTCATATAACCCGCAAGTAGCCATAATGGCTAAAGTAATTTTACAGGTTTCTTTGGATATAATTGTTTTGCCAGTGCTTGGGTCACAGCCTGCATTTGCAAGTAGTGTCGGTAAATAAAGCATTTGCTCGATAGAGGTTTCATAAGAACACAAGGTAAAATATAAATCGAGTGTTTCTCTAACGTGTTTACCCAAATTACCTCGGCTGTTGAGTAAATAGGCAAGCGAGCGGTTTCTGTCACCTGTTCGTTTTTCTGAGGCAAAAACAAGTGGATTAATTGCAAGGCGTTGTTTAAACGTTAATTTAATCCACTTATCAAGCCATGCAAACTGTTCTTCTCCCGTACCTGGAATGTGTGAACACAAAACAATGGCGCCCGCATTTAGCATAGGATTCGAAGGTTTAGGGCCAAATTGCTCGAGGCGTGTAATCGATGCAAACTCATCACCTGAAGGCTCAACACGAACCCATTCAAACACTTGTTCAGGCCCGTATTCTTCGAGTAACCCAATCAGTGGAATGAGCTTACTGGTGCTTTGCAAGGTAATCCGTGGCAGCTTCATGTTGCTGTATACGACAGGTTCGCCACCGATGGGTTGTACGGCAATAGCGGTTAAATCATTATTTACGTTTGTAAGCTCAGGAATATAATTGGCCGTATGACCTTCTTGATTTTTTTCGGCGGTTTCGACGAGTTGTTTGAGCAAATCAACGGTAATGGTTTTTTGTTCCGACATATGTGACTCCATGCGCTGAATTTAAGGCTGGGTATTATACAATAAATTTAGCACATCTGTATCGGTTGTTTCGGAAAAATCGGCATACCATTCTCCAACGGCGTTTAAATCGCTTGGTTTTCGCAAGCAAATCAGCTTATCAACGAAATACTTAACCTATACAGCAACGACGTACCTGGGGTATTACGAGGTGCTTACGGTGTTTTAAAATGCGCCCAGCCTAAGGTGCTTTATTTTTGATAGTCCTGCGCTATAATTAACCGGTAGCTGGGATGTATTATTTAAGGCGAAAAAATGAAATTAAACCCTAATCATGCAATCTATGCATTACCCGATACGAAACCCGAGCGTTCAGGGGATAAAATTACATCTGAAGAATTCGAAGCTTTAATTGCATCGGCAAGTGAGCTTCTTGATGAATCGCTGCGTCAAGAATTTTCAAAAAGAATGCAATTTCACGCAGGTGCTGATTCAACTTACGGCATAAAAGATGACGACGACAGAGGCATCAGAGATTCTCTCGAACAAGCACTCAAAGTGATTTATGACCGGCTTACCAACCCGGACACCCCTGAGTCCGAGAAAAAAATAATTGCTATTAAATTACAAGAGCGCGCCGAAGCATGCTCACCCGGATTTCATATTGGCGTTAATTCTATTGTTAGCGGCTTTTTTTTAGCAAAAAGTGTTAAAGACCTTTTGTTCCTCATGCGCGGCAGTCTTGTAGAGTTTATGGCGCAACGCTTAAAGAACGACGTACATGTCGTTAATCGCGCTTCTGATAGGGCAAGAGAGTTAGGTTTTGGGCTATATACCATCAATAAAGACGACCCTCACATCAATGAGCACATCGCTGAAGTACCCAATGAAAAAATTGACGCTGAATTAAAAATTACTTTTGACAAAAACATGCGTTTATTTTCGGTGTTACAAGGCTTAGAAGACCAATTTAAAGGACAGCTTAGTAATGTAGGCTATGAAGGATTAAAAGAAGATGCATATGCGACAGATACACTAGAAGGCATAGAAACCTCGTTTGAAATGCTTTATTCAAACCTTCCTGTCGCAAGTGATTTATCTAAAGCAAAACTTGCAATAGCAAAACAACTTAAAACAACCGGCGAAATACAAACAGACGCACGAAAAAAAATGGAAGAATTTCTCGATGCGCATCCCAAAGAAGTCAAACAAACAATGGATAATTTGATAACAGACAACCCAGATAAATTCCGTAAATATCAAGAAAACACGCTATTTAAAATACGCGCACTTTTGGGTGAGGGCGGAAATATAGATGTATTTCGAAAGTTTGAAAAGGAATTTATCAAGCAAGTTTCTGCTTCTGCTTCTGATAGTGACAAAGCAATTTTTGATGCCATTAA
Organism: Legionella sp.; assembly: GCA_033791145.1. GTDB lineage: Bacteria > Pseudomonadota > Gammaproteobacteria > Legionellales > Legionellaceae > JAALKW01. The sequence goes on along the minus strand of JASJHH010000067.1, from coordinate 1,343 downwards.
ATCGAATTATAAAGAAAAATTATCCGCACTCCCTAAAGACACGCGAGCCAATTTAAATGCGGCAGATAAAGCATTTAAAACCCAATTTTTTCTTCTCAATGAATATGATGGTGTCACCGATATCAACTGGCCCAATGTACGACAACTCCTTTGGGAGTCGGTTAAAGAGCAAGCCTATTTTGAGCTCTCCGAAACAGATAAAACACAACTAGATAGCATCATGGACCCCAATGCATCTCATGAAAATCGTAAAAGTCATATCATTGGTTTATTGAGTAACCCAGAAAATATTCAGGATGCAGAGCAGTTTTTAAGTTATTTAAATTTATCAGATGCGTTTTTTGAAGAAATAGCGATTGCGCTTTGGAAAGAAAGCGAAAGCATTGATTTGGCGCATGAGCTGCTTTTCTTTGCAATGACCCAAAAGCCTAATATCTATCAATCGTTAAGCGATACTTTCTCGCTTCCGCCTAAAGACTTTTTTATCAAGATACTGCCAAGAAGGGGCATGTTACTGCAGCATGCTTCAGAGGAATTACAAGCGGATGAAGAAGTTGTTATGACAGCGGTGCTGCAAAATGGGCTAGCACTCCAATATGTATCAGAGGACTTAAAAAAGGATAAAGTGGTTGTTGCTGTTGCAGTGCAACAGGATGGGGCAGCACTTCAATATGCTTTAGGTGATTTACAGGATGATGAAGAGATTGTTCTAGCTGCGGTGCAGCAAAATGGGCTAGCACTTGAATATGCTTCAGAGGATTTAAGAGCTAAGCATAAAATTGCTCTTGCTGCAGTGCAACAAGATTTGAGGGCGCTTAAATATACCTCGAAACAATTTACTTTGGCGGTATTAGTGCACAATAGCGTGCTTCAATATGCTTCAGCTGAATTAAGAGGTGATGCAGAGGTTGTTGCGGCTGCGTTGACGAGGGATGTAGCCGAACTTCAATATGCTTCAGATAACTTAAAAGATGATAGAGACTTTATTTTGTTTATGGTGAAGAGAAATAGCTCGGTATTGCAATATGCTTCTGATAGATTAAGGGATGACAGAGACGTTGTTCTAGCTGCGATGGAGCGCGGTTCGGATGGATTTATGCATGCTTCAGCTAAATTAAGGGGAGATAAAGAACTTGCAATGGTTGCGGTGAAAAAATATGGGGCTTATGCACTCCAATATGCTTCGGATGATTTAAGACAGGATAAAGAAATTGTTATGGCTGCAGTAAAGCAGACGGTGTATGCGTTTGAATCTGCTTCAGATACTTTAAAAGCTGACAGAGAGATTGCTCTGGTTGCGATGAAAAAAAATGGATACGTTCTTAAATATGCATCAAGCGCAT
>JASJHH010000066.1:0-5894 GCA_033791145.1 Legionella sp. | reverse complement strand
ATGTTGACAGTCTGGGCATGTCGTTAATACATGTGTTTTGATGATGTCGGGTGTCTCAGTTTGTTGTAATGTTTCACCTTTATGCCCTTTTTGACCACCACTTTTATGTTTTCCTTTTTCACGTAATGAGGTGGTGCGAGGCTTACTTAAACCATCACTGGAAGGTGGTTTTGAACTATTTTGGCTGTTTTTATTTAAACGTTTTTCCAAATCTGAAATCCTCAACGCTTGTCGTTTTACGAGGTCTTTCAGTTCAGTAATTTCAGCCAAAAGCGTTGATATGATTTGTTCAGCATTTTTCATGCAGCTATTTGATCATATCTAAATAATTTATCAAGTCTTTTTTGTATTATTTAAATTGTGCTACATTCAGGAGATCCCTCGCTGCGCTCGGGATGACGTGGGGAGTTACGATAATTGTATAATAATTAAAAACCTACCGGGTCAATGGAAGCTTCCGTCTCCAAAAGTAAGCGTGTGAGAAGTGCATTTTACATGGTGATTACACCCAGCTACGCTAGAGAGGTTAGTGAATATACCTTTTTCTGAGCAACTCACGAGTATTTCAGAGTTCTTTTTGGTGTAACCCTTTTTCGATCTTGAGCTTAAAGATGTAGCCGATGAACCGTCCAATTTGTAGAATATGGATGTTTTGCCAACATTCTTCACTCCACAGCCTGCGGAGCAGGTACCTGCGATCATTAGTGCGCATAAACCTACAAGGCTGTTAAGTAAAATTAACTTATTCATGATAAATCTCCGTTGATTTTCCAGTCATCAATTAAATTAGTATAGCCCTTTTTTAATTAAAAACACCTTTTTTAATAGGACATATCAACACCCTAATATTGCATCTGTATGTGAGTTTGTTTACTCTTTATGTAAAGGCTTTTCTAAAAAATATAAGGATAATAAAAATGAGCGGAAAAAAGCCAAGCAATCAACCATCAGCACATCAAGAAAAACTCAACAAATTCAAACAAGCGCTTAAAAACAATACTTACGCCATTAATAGCGATTGCATTACATCTGCATTACTCGAAGCACAACAACGTATCAAACAAGGCTCAAAAAGCATAGAACAACCCGAGGTGGTTTGAATTTAATCAAGTTTGTGGTATAATTTAAACCTGTTTGTTTATTTTATTTAACATATGCCATCAAGCCATCATGAAATTACACAGCAATACCCAACGGAAAAACATAACCGCTTTTTCTTTCCAACACGACCTTGGGTTACATTGGCTTTCGCTGGATTTTTTAGTAGCTTATGCCTATTAGGCTTCTTGTCAGCCCCATGGGCCATTTTTTGGATTGCGTTTTTTGTATTTGATGATTTGCCGCTAGCGCCATTTGTTCAATGTATGCGTGCCATAAATAACCTCACCAATAATAGAAAAACCTTCAAAGCCAAAGTGATTCTTACAAGCATTACCCTTGCAGCACTGATAGGCGGTTTACTCGCTTTTTTTGTTTTGGCACATAACCCTGTTTTTATGTTAGCTATCGCATCATTTGTGATTAATACCTGGTGCTCACCCATTTTTATTTTCTTAGGCGGCATGCTGGGTGCGGCAATTGCAGATCAAACTAAAAAAATCACGCCTTTAATTGGTATGATTGCCGGACTTTCACTGGGGTTTATTATTGGATTAAGCTTACCCATTACAATCATTCCACTAATGGTAAATGCAGTGTTTATCACAGCACTTGTCTCAGCATTTACTGTCGGTATGCTTGCAAAACAAGGCTTGAAATTCTATTTTCGTCACAATTATGGCCATTCAAATGCTGATGGTTATTACCTGGATGATTCTAAAAAAGCACTCCCTGAAGCATCTCAAAAACTCGCTGATTTTTGCAAAGCAAAAATAGCTGAAATCAAGCAAGAAGCTTCTTTTCTAGAGGCTGTTAAAAACACCAGTTTTTCAAACCCTTTTGCGATAATCACTTGGGGTTGGGATGAGTTTACGCTAAAACACCATCATCAAACCAATGCCTATAAAGATATTTATCATACGCTTATGTCGGAAAGCTCAGAAGATAATAACGTATCAGAAAAAATCAAGCCTTTACTCAAACAAGAACAATCAGAGCATACAGCTAAAACATGCACACAATATCCATATGTTTTTTCGGGCGAACGCCAAAGCAACCTTCAAGCACGCAGCTTTTTCCATCATCAAAAACTAAATGAGAGCGGTGGTATTCCAGAAGAACTTAGCGCGCCTTTTTTATCAACATCATCTAGCGTGGCGCCATCCTAAGCGCGCCATCTAACCGAATCACCTCACCATTGATTAGAGTATTTTCAATCAGATGTGCAGCTAAGCTTGCATACTCTTCAGGTTTGCCTAAACGATGTGGAAACGGCACAGATGCAGCAAGACTTTCTTGCACTTCTTCAGGCATTTTGAGTAATAACGGTGTTGCGATTAAACCGGGTGCAATCGTATTCACACGAATGCCATGCTGTGCTAATTCACGTGCTGCAGGTAATGTAAGCGCAATAATACCCCCTTTAGAGGCACTATAAGCCGTTTGTCCAATTTGGCCTTCATAAGCTGCAATCGACGCCGTATTAATAATAACCCCTTGTTCTTCACCGTCTAATGCCTCAGACGCATTCACCATAGCATCAGCCAGAATACGCATCACATTAAACGTACCAACCAAATTAACATCAATAACATGTTGAAAGTCAGCAAGCGGCATCACCCCTTTCCTGCCTACCATCTTTGCGGCAGGCGCCACCCCTGCACATTGAATACCAATCCGTGGCAAACCAACGCGTTTGATGGTTTCTGCCAAGGCGACCTCAACGGCCTCACTACTGCGTACATCACATGCAATAGCAAATTTATCCTGTTTATCTACCGCAACATCCCACACAACAACACGTGCGCCGCGTGCGCGAAGTAACTCAACTGACGCGCGCCCCATACCGGACGCACCCCCTGTCACCACTACGCATTGCTGTTCTATGTTCATGCTTTAACATCCTGTTTTATTTTTAAATTTATTTAAATTGCATTAATAAAAATACAGTCGCAATTAAAATCATCACCGATAAAAACCAGCGTCCGCCCGGTAAAATATGATGATCCGACAAAGCATTTTTATAACGCCCGCTATACAGCATTAAAAGCGGTAAAATAACAAGCAGTGCAATACACCAAATACCCGCATAAGCGAGTGCCGTAATAAAAATACCTGGCTTTAATAGCACCACTAAAAGCGGCGGTAAAAAACAAAGCACATGAATTAAAACGCCATCTTTGCCTTGCTTTGTTTTTTTAAGACCGTCTGCAATAAAATCAGCCAGGCTAATCGATACAGACAAAAACGAAGTTAATACGTATACCGACACAAATATGCTTGCAATATATTTCATCCAATCATATTCAGCGACATGGGTAATTGCGAGCATTAAACGTGAGCTTGAATTATCAGATGCCGCCATCGCAATTAATCCATGCTCACCCTCACGCGGCAAAACACCTTGAACAATACAAAGCCAAATCAAGAAAATAGCAAACGGTACTAAGCTGCCGACCAAAACAATCCATTGCAATGCTTTTCTATCTGAACTTAAATATTCACGTAAAGTTGGCAAAATGGTTGCATACCCAAACGACGTAACCATGACAATAAAGGCACTATTGCGTACCATGAAATCGCCTTTAAGCAATTGCTCCACCTGAATTTGAGGTGCTAATACCACAACGATTAGAGCAAAAATAAATAATTTAATACTCATGAATAAACGATTGGCTATATCAACCGCACCCATGCCGGCATAAACCACACTTCCCAGTACAATCAATGTCATCATCGTTGATGCCGTACGCGAAATATCTCTGTGAATTGCGTCTAAAAACGTTTCAAGCACCCCGCTGGCGCTCGAGAGATAAGCACAAATTAAACTATACATCAGTAATAAATACAGCAAGCTTGTAATTGTTTTACCCCAAGCACCGAGTGTGCCTTCAGCCATGCTAATTAAATTACTGCCGGGTTTAAACCATAAGTTCACTTCTAAAACTGCGAATGCCCCCACTGTCATACAAAACCAGGCAACCACCAGCAACAAAGCACTTAACCGAAACGATTCATGCGCACTAACAATAGGAATAGCGAGCATACCGGCTCCAATACATGTTCCTAAAATCATTAACATTCCGCCAAAAATTCGTTTGGACTGCATAATTCCCCTAAAAATAATTCTAATTTCTATCAACGTACTGGATTATAAGCAGATTTTTACAGCGCTTGTCCAGACCAAAAAACCAGAAAAAAACGCATGCTTAACACTTTTTTTACGTTCCATGTTTTCTAAACAAACACTAAAGACCGTGATTCACCGATATGGTTATGATAGAATATGCGACTTTGGATTCTGAGCCCTGAGAATTAACTATGGACAAAACATACTCGCCCGAAACCATTGAGCATACCTGTTATAAAGCCTGGGAAGAGCAGCACTATTTTAGCCCACATGGAACAGGTACATCTTTTTGCATGATGCTCCCCCCACCCAATGTTACTGGTACCCTACACATGGGACACGGCTTCCAAGATACTTTAATGGACGCCATGACACGCTATCAGCGCATGTCAGGTAAAAAAACACTGTGGCAACCTGGTGTTGACCATGCTGGCATATCAACCCAACTCGTGGTCGAAAAACAATTACAAGCTGAAAATTTATCTCGTAAAGACATGGGACGTGATGCATTTCTTGAACGCGTCTGGCAATGGAAAGAAGAATCAGGAAACACCATCACCAAACAAATGCGCAGCCTAGGCTGCTCAATTGACTGGCCTAAAACACGATTCACCATGGATGAAGGTTTTTCAAAAGCAGTCAATAAAGTATTTATTCAGCTCCATGAAGAAGGCTTAATTTATCGCGGCAACCGCCTGGTTAATTGGGACCCGAAGCTCGGTACTGCCGTTTCTGATTTAGAAGTCATCACCGAAACCGAGGCAGGCTCTTTATGGCATATTCGATATCCCATTGTTGATTCAGAAGAGCATGTCACTATTGCAACCACACGCCCTGAAACCTTACTGGGAGACAGTGCAATTGCCGTACACCCTGAAGACAAGCGCTATCAAGCTTTAGTTGGAAAACACGTGCACTTGCCACTGTGTGATCGCACCATTCCGATTATTGCTGATGAGTATGTCGAACAAGATTTCGGAAGTGGTTGTGTCAAAATTACACCCGCCCATGACTTCAACGACTATGAAGTTGGCAAACGTCATGATTTACCACAACTGACCATTTTAACCAAAAAAGGCAGTATCAACCGACAAGCCCCACTTGCCTACCAAGGCATGGACCGTTTTGTTGCACGTAAAAAAATCATCGAAGATTTAGATACAGCAGGCTTACTAGAAAAAATAGAACCGCATCAGCTTAATATTCCACGCGGTGATAAATCAAATGCCATCATCGAACCTATGTTAACCGACCAATGGTATGTTCACATGGCGCCTTTAGCAAAACCTGCACTCGATGCGGTTAAAACCAATCAAATCCGATTCATTCCAGAACACTGGACTAAAACGTATAATCATTGGATGGAAAACATTGAAGATTGGTGTATTAGTCGACAACTCTGGTGGGGACATCGTATTCCTGCTTGGTATGATAACCAAGGTCATGTCTATGTTGGACACAGTGAAAAAGACGTTCGCTTTAAACATAAGCTCCCTGATGACCTTATTTTAAAACAAGACGAAGATGTACTCGACACCTGGTTTTCTTCATCACTATGGCCGTTTGTTACCTTAGGCTGGCCTGAAAAAACCCCTGACTTTGAGCAATTTTTTCCAACCAATACCTTAGTCACAGGGTTTGATATTTTGTTTTTCTGGGTGGCGCG
>JASJHH010000065.1:0-3803 GCA_033791145.1 Legionella sp. | reverse complement strand
GAAAACGGTTATTTTTCCAGGATCATTTGACCCCGTTACATTGGGGCATATTGACCTAATAAACAGAGCAAGCAAACTTGCGGAACGTGTGATTATTGCGGTGGCTGTAAATACCAGCAAAAAACCGTTGTTTGATCTATCAGAGCGTTGTGCATTACTTTCTGAATCTACAGCCCATTTAACGGGTGTGGAAGTTATCCCTTTTTCTGGTTTATTGGCAGATTTTGCCAATGAGCACCAAGCACAAGCTATGGTGCGTGGAATTCGAGGTGCGACCGATGCGGATTATGAGTTACAACTGGCACAGGTAAATAAAGTACTCAATAGTCAGTTAGAAACGATTCTTTTGCCTGCCAATGCGACCACAGGGTTTATCTCTTCTACTGTCGTAAAAGAGGTTTTTAAACATAATGGAGAGATAGATGCTTTAGCTCCTGCATGTGTTAAAAAGGCTTTGCACACTAAAAAATTCTAATAAAAATAATATTCACAGATAATTTATCTCTTTCTATACTTATTCCTTTGTGGGGATATTATAGGGAGGAGTAAACATGGCTGATCCTAATACATGTCAATATGTGAACCATTTTGGCGAGCGTTGTCATGAAACGACTCATACCTCTAAATTTTGCTATTGGCACGATACTAATATCATTAAATCAGAACCAGACAGTGCAAAAAAATTAGAAGAATATGCTCGCAAAGGCGGCATGATGCACGGTCTGTCATTGAAGCATGCGAATTTACAAAATTTAAACTTAGTAAAAGCAGGCAGTTGTCGCGGGTTTGATTTAACGGGTAGCGACTTATATCGCGCTAATCTGCAACACGCACACCTATTTAATATTGTTTTAATTCGCGCTAGTTTGATGAAAGCCGATCTGTCTCACGCTAATATTCATTGTGCTCATTTAGAAGAGTGTAATTTATTGGGGGTGAAACTAAAAAATACTAAAATAGAGCATATTCAAACCGGAAAAGTAGTTACCCAAGAAAGAGACGCACACCAGTTAATTAAGGATGGCGAAAAAAAATTGGCTCAAGAACGGTTTGAGCAAGCTGAAGAGGTTTATCGTAATTTACGCAAAGCCTGTGAGTTTCAAGGTTTATTCTCTTTAGCAGGGCCATTTTTACGCAAAGAATTAACTATGCGTCGCTTTCAATTCCCACGCTATTCCTCACAGCGTGCTTTCTCTAAAATAGTGGATTTGTTTTGTGGTTATGGTGAAGAGCCTATTCGGGTTGTTTTGTTTTCATTATTGCTTATTTTTACTAGCAGTGTACTTTATTATTTTTCGGGCTTACGTTTTGCAGGCGAATATCAAGTATTCTCAATCCACGCTTCATTAGAAGAAAATCTTATCTTTTTTTTAGAGTGCCTCTATTACAGCGTAGTGACTTTTACCACATTAGGCTATGGAGACTTCATCCCTGTTGGTTTCTCTCGGCTGGTGGCCGCCATCGAGGCATTTACAGGTAGTTTTACTATTGCACTCTTTGTTGTGGTTTTTGTAAAAAAAATGACCCGCTAAAAAGTAAACTTTGCTGCTGCAATACAGACACTCGTTTCAATGTGTTACTAACGCTGACAGTTAGGGCAAAAAACACTGTTTCTTGCTGATAGTTTTATCGCTTTTAAAGGTGTTTTACAGGCTGGGCAGTTTTCACCCGCTTTGCCATAAACCTGTAACGTCTGCTGAAAATACCCGGGTTTACCATCACTGCCGACAAAATCTTTAAGCGTTGTGCCGCCTTGTTGTATTGCTTTCTGCAAAATTTGTTTAATTATGTCAACTAATAGACTGTAACGTTTTTGAGAAATATTACCGGCGCTACGTTTGGGATGAATACCCGCTTCAAATAATGCCTCTGTGGCATAGATATTACCAACCCCAGTCACAACATGCTGATCCATTATAAATTGCTTTACAGCGACTTTACGGGTCGCTGACAGCTTGTATAAGTACTCTGCGTTAAACTCTTCACTAAGTGGCTCTGGACCCAAGTGATTTAATAGAGATGATGTTTCGGGTGTTAAGCCTAACCATAAAATAGCCCCAAAGCGACGAGGATCGGTATAACGTAAGATGCACTCTGAAAATATTATATCTGCATGGTCATGCTTTTGAGCGGGCGTGTTGATTGGACAGATTCGTAAACTACCTGACATACCTAAATGAATCAGTAACGTACCGTTTGCAAAATTGAATAATAAATATTTTGCTCGACGGTCGATCGACAATAATGTTTTACCTTCAATAAATTCAGCTAAATTACTAGGAATTGGCCAACGTAGTTGATGATGTCTGAGTAGCACACTGGTTACCTGCTTATTGAGTAAGTGTGGGCTGATACCTCTGCGGCTGGTTTCTACTTCTGGTAATTCAGGCATAAAAAATCTCGGTTTCGACTAATCTTATCAGTGTACTAACTATCAGGAGAAAATCTATGCTTGGATTACCAACGTGGTTAATTGTATCAATTGGCTTGGTATTTAATATTTCTTCTGCATTGGTGACACATTTTATTATTGAGGGTAAAGATGAGCAGGTTAATTTATTAGCAATGCAAGAAAATAGTAATAATAAAGAAATGGATTTGTTGTGGTTACAAATAGAAGGAATAGAGCGAAAGCGAGAAACCTTATATTTATTATTAAACCAGGGCGATATAAACCAACAACTAGCGGCATCGTTTAGTAAATTATTAGAGAGCCATCTGCAGCAGGAGGTTAGCCACTCTTTTTTACAGAACATTGAGAAAGTAGATAGCAGTATTAATAATTATCAAGACAGTATAAGAGAAAAAATAAATCATAAATTTTTTTTAAATTTAGAGCTATCGGAATTAGAGATGGAATTGAAGAAAGAAATATCGAGTTTACGTAATTGGTCTATTTTTTTGCAAATGATTGGCTTGTCTTTAATTTTGGCGAGAGATTTAAATCGAAGGATTTAGTATTAAGCTATTTTTTTAAGACAAAAAAAAACCCAGTATAAACTGGGTTTTTGTATTTTATAAATCAAATCACTTGATTTTGCCTTCTTTGTACATAACGTGCTTACGTACAACAGGGTCAAACTTTTTGATTTCAAACTTTTCAGGCATGTTCTTTTTATTTTTATCAGTAGTATAAAAATGGCCAGTACCTGCACTTGAATTTAAACGAATTTTATCACGCATTTTAAAGCTCCTTAAACTTTTTCACCATTGGCACGAATATCAGCTAAAACTGTATCAATACCTTTTTTATCGATGATACGCATACCTTTAGTAGTTAGGCGTAATTTAACAAAACGGTTTTCACTCTCAACCCAAAAACGATGTGTTTGTAGGTTAGGTAAAAAACGACGTCGTGTGCGGTTCTTTGCGTGTGATACATTGTTACCAGTAGCTGGACGCTTACCTGTAACTTGACATACTCTAGACATGTCGTCATTCTCCAAAATAATAGTTTTACTCGAGCAAAATAGTCGAACACCTTTTTTAGCCGTCGCCAAAGGCGTCGAGGGCGCATTTTATACATGATTAAGTATGAAAGATCAACAAAACTGTGAATTTAAGCTTTAAATCCACCCTTTTTCTGCAAATGAGGTACATTTTCGTCCTCCAACGATGAAATGATCCAAAACTTTGACGTCAATTAATTGCATTGCAGAAGTGATTTTTTCAGTGATTTTTTTGTCTGCATCGCTGGCTGTTGGATCACCAGAAGGGTGATTATGAACCAGTATAATTGCGGCTGCATTTTCCAATAATACCTTCTGCAAAATGACTCTTGGATGAACCGATGCACAATCAAT
>JASJHH010000064.1:0-11163 GCA_033791145.1 Legionella sp. | reverse complement strand
GGATACGCTTTAGCCAATGAATGAAATAGCACATCCACTGCCGGTTTTAACCGGTCATCAGCAGTACCGTCATTTAAAAAAGCAATGGGTTTTTCACCGGCTTTAATTTGTAAGTGACAATCATCGGGTGCAAAATAAACCTTCCCCGGCAACAGTTGTGTACCATTCTCTGCAATACAAACCTCCAAAGCCGTCACCCTTTGTAACCACTTCACCAAGCCTATTAAAAACCCTTTTGAGATATGCAACACCACCACAATGGGCACAGGAAAGGATACTTTTAAAGTCGAAAAAATATGACTCAATGCTTCAGGACCTCCTGTCGATATGCCAATCGCTAAAATTTTTATATCTTGATTCGGCATGACACCAACTTTTTCAGATAGTGTGATTGGCTTTATCTGTCGCCTGCGAATCACACGTACTTCGGACAATGCACGCATTGTATTTAAAAAGTGACGTTCTTTCGATTCAAATTCGTCTTTAGATACATCAAAAAACTTAGGTAACGCTTCTAAAGCACCCACAGCTAACGTTTTACAGGCTGAATCAATCTCTGCTTCATGAATCAATGAACTTAAAATAACAATAGGCGTTGGACATTCAGCCATAATTTGTTTGGTTGCTCCATAGCCATCTAATTTTGGCATCATGATATCCATGCTGACAATATCTGGCTTTAACGCTTTCGTCAGCTTAACGGCTTCTTCACCCGTATTTGCAAAGCCTAACACTTCAAAGTCGGGTGCTTTCGAAAAAATTGAATTCAATAACGTACAAATTAATTTAGAATCATCTGCGATTAATACTTTTATTTTTTTTACTGGGTCTATTGTCATAATAAGGACTCAATCATATTAATTAATATTCTGGTATCAAAATCTTTCTTCACCAAATAAGCGCTGGCACCTACAGCAAGCCCGTGCTTTTTATCTGCTTCTGTATCATGTGAAGAAACAATCACAACCGGCATATGCAATAAGTTCTCATCTTTCTTAATCCTTCTCGTAAGTTCAAAACCACCCATAAGCGGCATTTCTATATCGGTTACCACGCAATCCACTTTATTCGTTTGTAACAATTCTAAAGCTTTTTGTCCATCTTCCGCATCGAGCGTAGCATATCCTGCGGCATGCAATGCATTAATCGCCAAAGTCCGTGTTGTTAATGCATCATCGACCACTAAAACGCGTTCTACCGTTTCTTTTGCCTCAAGTTCTGATTCACTCATGTCAGGTGTTTTAACCTTCAAGACAATCCGTTTATCTGAAACGGCTTTTTCCAAAACATTATCCATATTTAACGCAAGCACCAACTCACCTGTTTCTGTTAACGTTGCACCACTTAAATGTTTTAATTGGTTCAGTGGCTTAGGTAAGGGTTTTAATACACAATCATGCTCTTCAATAATTTCATCAACCAATAGCATCATTTGTGCATGTTTTCCGCTTACTAAAACACCATCATAGTCTTTGGTATTATCTAATACGATTTCTCCAACCCCTAAAATATCACTCAAACTCGACACTGTAATCGGCTTATCTTTCACAACAACCGCCCATTGGTTATCAATCCGTGTCAGTTGTGTGCTTTTAATTGAATATAAAGCATCCAAAGAAACTGTTGGCAACATAAAATTTAAATCATTCAGTTTAACGAATAAGCCCCGTGAGCTCGCCAATGCCAAAGGCAGTATTAAAGTAAATGTACAACCACCCCCCGGTATGCTTTTCACCTTGATTTTACCTTTAACAGCTTCAATATCATTCAGCACTGCATCCAGTCCTACGCCCCGTCCTGATAACTCAGACACTGTCTTTGCTGTTGATACACCTGAATGAAAAATAAGCCTTAAAACATCTGATTCAGATAATTTGTTGAGCGCTTCTTGTGTATATAAATTTTTGTTTAATGCTTGTTCTTTTAATTTTTCAACATCAATGCCTTGTCCATCATCAGACAATATAATTTGAATTTGGCCTGCTTCATTAGCGGCTTGAATCGAAATATTTGCACATGCGGGCTTGCCTTGTTTTTTTCTCGTCGCTTTATCTTCAATGCCATGTGCAATGGCATTTCTAATTAAATGCTGTAAAGGTGTTTTCAGTGCATCCAAAATAGATTTATCAATTTCAACATCACCGCCTTCTATATTTAATGCAACCGATTTATCTAAATCTGCTGACACTTCTCGCACCATTCGTTCTAAAGGTGAAAACACATGGCTCATGGGCAAAAGCCGCATGCTCTTACCTTCTTGCTGTAAAATAAATAAATCGCGTGAAAACTCGCCTGTTAATATGCCCGCATCATCCAATAATGCTGTCAGCTGCTTTTCAATTTGTTTTATATCTTGATGTTTTAACATGTTTAACGCATGCTCTATGTTTTTAGTCCATTTCGTCAAACGTAATTGAAAAATGATTAGCTCATTTAATTTTGAATTAATGCGCTCAATGCGTCTTAAAGGCACTCGAACCATTTCATCTAGCGATAATGAAGAGGCCGATGTGTTTTTTTCAGCCTGTTTTAATTGCTCGAGCATTTGATCAACTAATTTTAAGCACTGATTAATTTGCTTTTTATCGGGTACTTTATTTTTTTCTCGCCACACGCTAAATTGATCTTCTAACTGATGAGCAAGGGCTGCAATTTTATCGATTTCAACACTTTTTGCTGCCCCTTTTAAGTTATGTGACGTACGAAATAAAAGGTTCAATAATTCTTGTGAATTTTTTTTATCTTTTGTTTTTTCAAGCTTAATTAAAGCATCCACCATTATCTGGTGCTGCTCTATGAGCTCGCCTTTAAACGTTTCAAACAACAAATGATAAAGTTTTGGGTCCATAGCCATTAGTCGCTACCTTTTTCATCTGCTACTTGCGTTACTTTATATTTGCTAGCCGTTTTTTTCAGTGACTCTGAGACCTGGCTTAAATCTGTAATGGCCTGCTTCGTCTCTTCTGTTGCCTCACTAAATTGCGTGGTCGCCTTATCAATTTCTCGAATACTGGTAACAACTTGCTCAATACCAACTGACTCTTCTCGCACTGCTGACACAATTTGCTGTGATGCCATTGAGCTTTGTTGAATCACATCTCCAAGACTACCCATAATATGGCCTGCCGTTTCAGCTTGCTCGAGATTTGAGTCCACACTTTTGGTGCCGTCTTCTGTCACCATGACCGCGCGTTCTGCTGTTTTACGAATATCTTGTAAGATACCTTGTACGTTCTCTGTCGCCGTTTGTGAACGCTCAGCTAAGTCTTTCACCTCATCTGCAACCACCGCAAACCCTTTGCCTGATTCACCCGCTTTCGCCGCTTCAATGGATGCATTGAGTGCTAGCATTTTAGATTGCTTGGCAATATCAGACACCGCTTCTGTGATTTCACCTACTTTTTGTGTTTTATCACTGAGTCCTAATATAGTATCTGAAATTTCTTTCATTTTATTTTGCAATGCATGCATAGAGATTAAAACCTCATCAATTACTTTTTTACCGCGCTCCCCTTCTTTAGAGGTTTTCTCTGCTGACTCACCGAGTGTTGTTGCTTTCTCTAAGGTCTGTTGAGATGTTTGCGTGATTTCTTCTACAATACTCCCGATTTCTGTCACAGCCGTTGCCTGCTCTGCAGCACTACTGGCCTGCGACGCTGCAGTTTCATTGAGCTTATCCATGCTTCCTGCAATATCATGACTTACTGTAATAATATTCCCTGCAATTCCAGCGAGCCCTTGGGTCATTTCATCCAGATGCTTTCCAAGCATCGATAAATCATCCTCTCCGGACACATCTAAACGATGCGTTAAATCGCCTGCGGCAACCTGTTCGATAAAGTCACCATATTGTTTAATGCGTTCTTGCAATTCATGCGCAAGCGTCGCCACTTTCGTTTCTGCTTCTTTTTTATCGCTCACATCCGCTGCAAATTTAACCACCTTAAACGGCTTGCCGTTTAAATCTAAAATCGGGTTATAAGACGCCTGAATCCAAACTTCTTTGCCCCCTTTAGCAATCCGCTTAAATTCAGCCGCCTCAAATTCGCCGCGATTGAGCTTTTCCCAAAAAGCTTTGTATGCAGGGCTCGAGCTATAGTCTTCTTCCACAAATATACTATGATGTTTTCCTTTGACTTCAGCTAACGTATATCCCATTAAATCCAAAAAATTTTGATTGGCATCTAATATAAGCCCATCCATGTCAAACTCAATCACCGCTTGAGATTTATTAATCGCGGATAATTGACCTTCAAAGTTTGCCGCATCTAATTTACGTTGCGTCACATCCGATGCAACTTTAAGCACTTTAAACGGCTTACCGTTTAAATCTAAAATCGGGTTATAAGACGCCTGAATCCAAACTTCTTTGCCCCCTTTAGCAATGCGCTTAAATTCAGCCGTCTCAAATTCGCCGCGATTGAGCGTCTCCCAAAAAGCTTTGTATTCAGGGCTCGCTTTATAGCCTTCTTCCACAAAAATACTATGATGCTTTCCTTTGATTTCAGCTAACGTATATCCCATTAAATCTAAAAAATTCTGATTGGCATCTAATATAAGCCCATCCATGTCAAACTCAATCAGCGCTTGAGATTTATTAATCGCGGATAATTGCCCTTCTACATCCAATAAATGCAATTTTTTATTTTGATTTCTGTTTAAAAAATCAGATAAAAAAGTATTCGCTTTATCATTGCCTGCTATCAGGCTGTTTTTTAAGTCCATCTCAGCACCCCATTTAAAATGTTGAATCTAAAGACATCTGATTCATAAAATTGAACATTGCTTTATCATCAATCACAGATATATCTGACTGCCATACCCCTAAAATATAACGATTTTTTTTAACTTGATTGCCTGCAAGCTGTGTCATGTTTTTTTCGACTTCTAAATGCTGATGACCTAATATATAACGCACAGCCAACGCATACCGGTACACACCATCCCGAACCAACAGCACATATTCGGGTTGCATTTTTTCCGAATCAAAGCCCAGCAATACTTCGGTATTAATCACAGGCCAAACCTCTGCATTATGATACGTAATCCCTAAAAACAAATTGGGTGCACCGGGTATCACCGTTAAACGATGAAGCGGCACAACTTTTTCAATATGTTGATAAGGCAGCGCATATTTTTCATTTTTCCCCGTGCCTAAACAAAACACTAAAAAAGAAGTACCCGCACGTTTTGTTTTATCATCTAAGATTTTTGCAAGCTCTTTTGCCCGCATATCAAAAATAGATTGATTTGCCTCATGCTTGACCGCTACTTCTTTCATTGCTCACACTCCTGGTAATGCGCTATTTCAGAATTAATTGCCATCATTAACTCAGACATGTCACCATTACTGCCGATTACTCTTTTATGCGCATCGACTAATTCAGCATAATGCTTTGCTTTTTCCAAACATTTAAGTCCTAATACTTTGTTCTGTTGCCCGAAATACAACATCGCAAGATAATAATGCGCTTCTGGAAATTTTTGCTTAATATAAATGGCTTGCGTTAAATATTGCTCTGCCTTTTCTTTGTTTTTATTCATCTCAAGCAAAGCCAATAAAAAATAACAAATCGGGCCCATCACTTCTTTTTTAACGGCTTCTTCTAAAACTGCTTTAGCCGTAGCGACATCACCTAAACCAATTAATGCTTCTCCTTTATATCGGTATAGCATAGAATTGGAATTAAACAATTTGAACTCTTTATTAACAACTTCTAAAACTGCTTTGAAATCACGCTTTCCTAACATTGTCTCTAATGTTTCAAATTGTTCACGTCGTTTCTCTTGCTGTGCAACATAAGATAATGGTTTTGTCACGGGGTTAGATTCAAGCGCTTCTTCTGTGCATTTTGCTTTTAATTTTGTCAAATAAGTCACGCTGTTTTTAAAGTTAATAACAAACTGTTTTTGATGGTATCGAACAAAATCAGAACACCCTAAAAATAATACCCCTTCACGACTGAG
This sequence comes from Legionella sp., assembly GCA_033791145.1. Classification (GTDB taxonomy): domain Bacteria; phylum Pseudomonadota; class Gammaproteobacteria; order Legionellales; family Legionellaceae; genus JAALKW01. The sequence goes on along the minus strand of JASJHH010000064.1, from coordinate 5,196 downwards.
CGCTTTATCAAAGCCTGCCAGTGCTTTATCAACAGCAGCCTCATCAAAATAAATAAATACATTTCGACAAAAAATTAAATCCACACATCCTGAAAACTTAGGCGGCTCAACAATATTTCCATAATCAAATTTAGTCATTTTTTTAATCGGTTCTATCAGTTGATAACGCCCTTGATTGCTTACAAAATACTTATCTTTCTCTTTGTCATCCATCGAACGAAAAGCTAATTTTGAATACAAACCTTGTCTTGCTTTGATTAAGGCCGCCTTATTAATATCTGTCCCTAACAAAGTTATTTTCCAATCTTGAATATTTGGAATCAACATCACTAAAAGCATGGCCATCGAATAAAGCTCTTCCCCACTGGCACAGCCAGCACTCCAAATCGTGAGCGATTGATTGCCTGATAGTTTTTTTTCTTGAATTAATTTGGGTAGATATTCATCTTTTAAAAAAAGAAATAACGAAGCATCTCTAAAAAAATAACTTTCTTGTATGGTCAACAAATCAACCATATCTTCTGTGATTTCTTTGTCTCCAGCATGCAAGGCAAGAAATAAATCATTGGCTTTTATTTGGGTATTATTTAGATACTGCTCAATTTTCAAAGCAACTTTTTTTTGTTGACTTGCAATTAAAACCAAACCATATTCATCGTACGCCCACTTTTCTAATCGCTTAAAATTAAAAGTGGAATTACTCATCATCAGCTACTTGCGTTAAATGCGCTTTGGGATTAATCAATGCTTCTAGCTGTATAATCCACATCGATTCATTTTCAGACTCGTACGTGCCTTGCACAAAATCAGGTAATTGAGATAATTCGGGTGTTTGTATATCTTTTTTTTCTAAGAAAACAACTTCGTTTACTTCTGATACCAAAAGCCCTAGCAAGCCCTTGTTAAACTGACATAAAATAAGCGGCGTATCTATTTCACGCTGAACCGGTTCTAAACCTACATAATTACCCAAATTATAAACCGGTACACTCACCCCGTGATAATTTAAAGTCCCCTCAAACCCTTTAGTTTGATTGGGCACCTCATGCAAAGTCGGCAAACGTAATGTGAGCTTCACTTGACTTAAAGGCAGTAAAATACGTTGCTGCCCCATGATTAATTTTAAATACTGCTCCGACATAATAATCCTATGTTGAACAAAGTACTTTTATTTAATATTTAGTATAGGTAATTAATTGATATTTGCTTGAGGGTTTTTAAAATAAGTGCGGCTGTTGCTTTAGGATGCTCTAATGGAAACATGTGTGAACCTGGTGTTTCAAATGATTGAATGCCGTAATGTCGTCGCATATAACGACGATCGGAGGCATGAATCACATCACTGTTTGTACCATAAATTAAAGCGGCAGGAACCTCTAGCTTTGTTGGATAAGCTTGGAATGTATGCGGAAGGGTTCTATAAATTTGATACTCAATATTTGCATCAAAACGCAATGTATATCCTGTTTCATCATGGGTCATGCCATAATCAATATAGTCATTTAAACACGCATCATCAAACTGCTTAAACAACGCACGGCGTTTAAAGTACTGGCGTACTGCATCTCGGCTTTGCCAATGCGTTCTTCGGGTTCGCGTGCGGTACGCCGGTGTTATTTTATCAATTAATCCAAATTTTTTAGACAGTTGTACCGCACGTGCACGTACATGGCCGAGCAAAGGCGCATCTAGGAGCACCACAGCACGAAATAGCGCTGGTTCTTTTAACGCTGCAAGCACGCTTAGCACGCCGCCTAACGAGTGCCCTACAGCCACCACAGGCTGATTTGATTGCCTGCGCACACTATCAATGAGTTCATCCACTAAAGTATGCCAATTGTCTTCAATTGGAAATGCCTTAGCATGCCCGATTCTATCAATAAAACAACAATCAAATTTTGCTTCGAGCGACATGAGCATTTGCCGATAACAGGGCGACGGAAACCCATTACCATGTGCAAAGTGCAACTGAGGTTTTAGGTTTAGCTTGGGTTTCATTGGAATAGCACAGCCCTATTATCACTGCGATACGCCAAAACAGCTAAACTAAAAGACAGTGCGAGCAGCCCCAAATAAAAAACACCCATACCAAGATATACTTTATTACACGCCAACAATCCAAAATAAACCACAGCTTGCGGGGTGGCTGCAACAGCCATTAATCGAGAAGCTTCTTTAAATGTAAGCCGCACTTTAAACACCAACCGTGCAACAAACTGACCAAATAAGCTAAATGAAAAGAACGCTAAAAAATAGAGCCCCCAATAAAACATCACAAGCATTGGGTAAATCGAAGCAATTAATACATAATTCATCGTTTTCAAGTACTTAAATTCCGAAGCCTCTAGTCCGCCAAAATTAAGTGTTTCATCTGCGGGAAATGTAGAAACTATTTCTTTTGCGCTCGCTTCTGGTAACCCACTTTTTTTAAATAAATCTGGATACGGTAAATTCACATGCAAGGCATGTTTTGTAATTAAAACTGACGCCTCAGGATACAAAAAATAAGGCAACTGCTTCACGCTGCCTTCCGTATCAATCACTGCAATCACTTGATCTTGACTATTTTTAACTAAATAAGGCATTGGACTATGAAAATAAACGTTTCCCTTATGCATCACAAAAGGTGGTAATTGCTTTATCGGTAAAAATAATTTTTCGTTGATTGTATGCTGATAACTCGTGATGACATACACCGCAAAAGGTAACATCACAACCGAGAGCATAATCAAAAGATAAAAAACGCCATATCCACGCCAGCGCCTCACCACATCAACATACAAGCGCCTAGAAAAAAAAGACATGCCTATCGCTTTTAAAAAGCCATAATGGGCTATGTTTCTTTTTTTTCTAGATGTGTTTTTATTTTTATTATGTATTAAACGCTTCATAACAACTCCACATTTTATGCTTCACGCGACAAAGTACGCCGCAATAGCTGCGTATAAATCGGTGAAACCCCTGCTAACTGCACAACCGTTGTTGCTGTTAAACAAGAGACCATCAGTGGTAAAATTAAATCGTAATTTTGCGTCATTTCAACCACCAAGACAATACCTGTCACCGGTGCACGTATAGATGCTGAAAAAAGCGCACCCATACCTGCCACTGCAAACATACCCGGTTGAACGGCTGTAACATCTGATAGAAACAATCCAAATATCGATGAAAAACCGAGGCCTGCCAAAGTACCGAGCGCTAAAATAGGCGCAAAAATGCCCCCGGGAATCCCTGTGCCATAACAAAGCATCGTCAGAATAAAACGCATCAAGAAAAGCAACATAAGTGCTATCAGTCCTGGTGTGAGCAGTAACGAGTCTTCAATAATACGATAACCACCACCGGCAGTATCAGACCAAAGCCAAGCTAAAAATCCAACTAAAAGTGACACGCTTATCACATAAACCAAACGCGATTTGATGCTTTTTTTGTCCATCCAAAATAAAACACACATTAAAATACGATTAAATGCAATCCCAAGAAATCCAACACATATCCCAAAAAGAAAAAACAACCATAACGAAGACAGGTTTGGCATTTCAAATACATGCATTTCAATCGCTGGATGGTCTCCCAAAATCAACTGCAATACAATCGTTGCCGCCACACAACTAATCGCAACTGTTTTAAACTGAATAAACGACAATGAGAAAGATTCACGCATTTCTTCCATCACAAAAAGCACACCGGCAAGCGGTGCATTAAATGCTGTTGCAAGACCTGCTGCCGCCCCTGCCGCAATTAAAGCATCTGTTCGTTTTTGATTGAATTTTGTGATATCACCAAAAAACTTCCCAATATTACCCCCCATTTGAATCGTTGGACCTTCACGACCGACGACCATATTGCTTCCAATAGCAAGCACACCCCCAATAAATTTAACCGGTAACACCCGTTTCCAGCGCACAGGACGCTTATGCATGAGCGCCCCTTCAATTTCTTGCACGCCACTGCCTGCGGCTTCAGGTGCAAAACGATGCACTAAAAACCAAGCAGCTAAAACCATCAGCATGGTGCATATCGGAAAACTAAACCATCCAGGCACACCAAGCATGCCAAGGCTACCTTGAAGCCTTGAGAGACCCGTATTCGCATACGCAATTGCGATTTGAAACAACGTCCCGACAAACCCCGTTAACACACCAACGACGAGTGCTGCCATATAGAATAATAAAATTTTTCGATAGCGCATGATGATTTAACTCACTTCTATTTTAAGGTTTGCTTCAGAATGACTGAGTTAAAATAAAAAAGCTAGGGCATGTTGGAAATTGGGGTCAGGTAGAAAAAACAAAGCCTGACCCTATTGCATAGCGATTAAGGAGGAGGAGGGGAACAAGTTGTAGACGTTGATGTCCAAGGCGCTTGAATTGATATAACGCAGATATCATTTGCAGCACTGTTATTACATTCCGTACCATTACAGGTAAGATTTCTATTTAGGATTACAACTGATTCAGCCCCTCCAGTTATTATCATACCGATACAGTGTACACTTGTGTCTGCCCCTGAAATAGCGGAAAGCGCTGCTTGCCCAAAAAAGAAATTAGCGCCATCCACAAAAGAAAATGCACCCGTCGCGATATTACTCGGACTTGAAATCCGCGTGCCTGCACAACCGGAATCAGTAAACATTCCGGTAAAAGACGGGCCATCAAAAGCTATGCTAGTGAGGTTTTGTGCTCCGCCATTGGCAGTTAAATTTAAAGTGGCAATCGCTGCCGATTCACCAAATAACTTTTTATAAGAATCAGCAGATGGTCCATCTTTATTCGTAAATATTTCATCTAATAAAGTAATAGGCGACGCATGGGCACTCATAGACACAAAAAACAAAACGAACACTGAACTAATAACTTGTTTATAATTAATCACTACATAACACTCCCTGTTAATGTCAATAAAAATGCTTTAAGAAGCAGCACTCAAAAAAACACCGACCCCTGCACTCGTGGCTTCTGGCATGGTCTGATCCCCGCCTTCCACTTCCGTGGATTCAAGTCGTATTAATTGCGGTGGCTGATAAACCAACTGCGCTTTTTCTTGCTTTAAATCTAGGGGCTGTTGACATTTGCTCCCCCCGTCGCCTACGTCCCGCGGCTTGTCCGCGGGATCCAGGAGATGCTTATGTCAAGAACATATTTCTTCGTATAAATCACGCCATGTTGGATTAAACCCTTCGATTAAATTGAGTTT